>CAZCWL010000012.1:0-2826 GCA_964502435.1 Candidatus Woesearchaeota archaeon
GCTGGTGTGGGTTTTATAATCCTAGGTGTGTTAATGTTTTTCTTCTCTCATCATCATCATTCAGAAGGAGTTCCTGCTGAGGGCCCAGGATTATTTAGAAGATTATTTAGAAGAAGACCTAAATATGAAAGAGGCTTGGGCGAAGGAGAACCTGAACCTCCAAGAGGAGAACCTGAACCTCCAGGTGAAGGAGAACCTGAACCTCCAGGTGAAGGAGAACCTGAACCTAGTAAGCCCAAGAAAGAAAAGAAGGTCAAAAAAGAATCACAAGACATGGTTCATTTTACGATAGCTTTGGATCATAGATCTTCTTCGGCGGTTCAGCGAGAGACGAGGTCGAACTTCTTAATAGCTCATATTGAGATATTTTCAGATAGATATAAACATGGTAAAACACATTTGTATGTTCCAATGTACGCGAATGGAGTTAGAGGAGCACGCAAGGTAGCTAAGTACTTTGTGAGAAGAGTGGTTGGTGGGAGACCTATTGATTATTTTGTTGGTTCGTTTGACGCTCCTGCTGACTCAAAGGTAGTGATACTTAGCATATTAAATGCAGAGAAACCATTCAGGGTTACCCAGTCTAAGCTTAGACGTCTATGGAGGAGTGAGTACCGCAAGCGGTTTTCAGAAGGAGTAGCATATATGAGGAGGTTTGGCTTTGCTGTTTTTGCCTCTGGAAACGGGTATTACATACGAAAGGCTTTAGAAGAAGGAGTTGGACTCTTTACTCGCGGAGCAGTTGATAAAAACCGTTTTCGTCATATTGTTAAGTTAGATACAAAAGCTATAGTAGATAAAGTGAAGAAGAGTACGCGCAACTTTACTGTCGTGTTATCTCATTTTGAGAAAAGCGATGAGAGCGCTTCACAAGGAGCCAAGGCGTTGCCATCCGCTAGGGCTAGATTTAGTTTCATTATAAACAACAAGCCGTTTAAGCAATGTGGTATTAAAAATTTTAAAATAAGTTTAAGGTACGATCCACTTGGAGACGTGATAAACAATGTAAGGGAAATAACTGTTTCATCGGATGTTGTAGAAATACCTCTCTACCTTACAGTTGGAGGGAAGAGATACCCTCTTAATACTATTGCAATACCTTTTATAAAGGCTGTAGGAAGGTGGAGAAACCCTGCTCTTAAGTTATATGATGGCAAGTCGCCTGTTAATTTACCGGTTCGTGTATTGAGAAAAAGACACGAATTTATTATTATCGTGGGTGGTTCTAAAGGTGTCTTACTGAAAGAGAATAAGCACTATCTTGTCTATATATGGAGCAGTATATAATCATACCAGAGAAGAGAAGTGCGCTATCCAATCCGGTGGAGGACTTCGTTCAGTTGGGAAGCGTTTAGGGCATGGTACAAATTAGGTAAACAATAAATTACTGAAAAACCTTATAAATCAAGAATGTTTATGTAGAATATGGCGAATGTCTTTTTTAGTGCCATAGAACTGATGCGTTCTATGGGTGTATTTGATTTCTTCGTACCGTTCATACTTGTGTTTACTATCATTTATGGGGTTCTTGAGAAGACAGAGGTTTTTGGCAAAAAGCGTCATGATATAAACTCCATGATTGCCCTTTCCATGGCTCTTATGTTTGCTATAACTGGCTGGGCTGTTAGAGCAACACAGAACTTTCTGCCATGGGTTGGACTACTAGCTATTGTTATAATATCTTTCTTGATGTTAACTGCTATGTTCTGGCCAAAGCTATCTGATTTACAATCAAATAAGGCAATTAAGTACGGTGGAGTTATCACTGTGTTAATAATATTCATCCTTGTCATTTTATACTACACAGGGCTGCTTAATACTCTATTTAGCACAGCTGCTAGTGCTTCTGCAGAGACAGTAACAGAGGCTATAGCTGTTATAATCACTTTGGCTTTGTTCATTGGTGGTATTGCTATTGTAGTGTTTTCAAAAGAAAGTTCGTCTGGTGGTACTAATGAGTAGTGCACTTTATGAGGTGTTCAACATGATTGGAAAACAGTTTGCTGACGTAGCAAGGGCAATAGTTGGAGAGGGAGTTAATCCGTTCCATTTCTGGTCTGCCTTCTTTATACTGTTTGCTATTGTATACGCTATCATGGATAGAATAGATCTACTTAGTGGTAAGCAAGGTGCTAAGTTTGTATTGTCATTAATCATATCCTTTATTGGAGCTTCAAGTGCTTTTGCTTCTGCAGCTATAGTGTCTCTGTTCCCACCATTAGCTATTATAGTAGGATTTGTTATAGCTTTGTTTATAGCGCTTGCCTTGATTAATCCAGACTTACTTAAGTCGAATCACTTGAAAAGTAGTTGGGTATTATTAATTGTGTTCCTTGTGCTGCTTATTGGAGCCTGGATGTCTCTTAGAAATGAATTGCCTAACAGCATTGTCTCAAGGGTAAGTTCTGGCATCAGCAGTGATGTAATTTACTCTATAGTGTGGATTGCTGTAATAATCATCATATTGTTCATACTTGTAGGAGGTACAAAGGGAGCAAAAGATATATTTGGGTGAGTTTTGATGGCCACGTTTGCAGACGCAGTTGGATTCCTTGTTGCATCTAAATTAGCTGAGATATTCATACCCTTCATACTTATATTTGCTCTTGTTTATGCCATTCTACAAAAAACTAAAGCAATAGGTGGCAAACCAGATATGGACTCTATTGTTTCTTTAGCTGTTGCTTTGGCTGTTGTAATCTCTCCAGGATTTAGGGCTTATGTGCTAGAATTAACACCATTTATTGCTGTGTTCCTGGCCGTGATATTCTTTGCTATGCTAGCATTTTTGATGTATGGTGTCGACTTAGGTGATATAACCAAAGC
>CAZCWL010000012.1:2926-13639 GCA_964502435.1 Candidatus Woesearchaeota archaeon
AAAGAGTGATCACCTCTTAAGCTTCTTTACAATGTCTCTAAGTTCACTTATGTTCTCATTCATTGCAGGTACTAGCTTGCCCATAACCTTTTCTAATGCTTTAACCTCAGCGTTCACGTCTTGCATTGTTTGCGAGTACTCCTCCATACGACTCATAAGTGCTTTGTCAAAACTATCCAGCCTTGCTTCAATGTCTCTTATTTTCTGCTCTACCACGGTAATTCTAGCTTCTACTTTTGACTTCATGACCTCTATCTCTCTGATCCTTGTTTCTACACCCTTCCATTTCTCATCGATTATTTGCTCTAAGATACGCTCAATTTTCTCTATTTTCTCATCTTCTATGTCAGGAGTAGCACCTGGAACAGGTGGTGGTGTTGGGATGCTTGCAGGAGCTCCAACACTCTGTTGTTTTATATCTGCTTGAGCAATAGCATCTCTTATTGATTCTATGCTGTATCCTTTGCTTTTCAAGTACCTTATTATATCCTCATTTGATAGCCCTTTTTGTCGAAGTTGGATTATCATGTTTACAGGAACAGCACCAGTTTCTTCTTTTTTACCAAACAACATAATATCACTCCTTTTGCATCTCTTCTATAATCTCTTTTACACGTTCTTCGGTTAAAAATCTTGTGGGGTCTATCATTTCCAAATACTTTTCTATAACCCTCACATCTTGTACATCTGCTTTGTTTTCTAGAGTCTTTGATATGGCCCTCACAGCGTCTTGTATCTTTATTATGGTTCTACGAATGTCTCCAACCTCTGCTCTTAAGATTTTTATGTCGTCCCTGAGCTCTTTTATCCTAGCTTGTATAGTCTCATCCACAACTTGGACTTTCTCTCTGAGAACATTCTCCTTTTGTTCTAGTAGGTTTATCCTCTCGTTTAGCTCTCCTAGCTTCTTTGTTACGTATCGGTTGTACTCTAGAACGCTTTTTTTCTCTTCTTCCTTGGGCCTAAACATATTCAATATTAAAATCCGAAAGTTATAATACTTTTGGACGCATGTAATTATTATGGTTTGTGAGTACGAGATAGAGAAAGAAGGAATGCTTAAAATCATGAGGATAAATTGCAGAGGGTGTAAGTACTATCCGTCACTTGCTGATCACAGACAGTGCATGGAATCTACTGTTAACAAGATCATTCAGAGTAGTTCTGTTGACGAGATTATTTTTGAAGCTGAAAGAAATTATATCTATGATAGAAAGCAGACAAACCTCCTCAATCAGATAGCAAGAGCTTATATCCACTTATTCAAGACCGAGGACATACTTAAGCACCTTGCTATTCCTGGTAGAGAAAAATGCAGTATCCATTTCCCAGAAAGACTCCATCTAGTACGCAGGATACTGCTAGACTTATTTAAGGGTGATCCTATTGGTGCCTATGTTGAAGCTGTTAGATCAGTACGTGAACAGAAAGCAACTATTCCTCCGTCTGGGCACGAGGCATGTATCCAGCATACAATAAATGTACTTAGCATGATCCTGAACACTCTCGAGCAGATGGATTTAATAAAAATGGCTAAGCCTTACCTCGCAGGGTATGTTATTGGTGATAGATCTATATACAGAAAGTTCTTTGAGCCTCAGGTTAAACCCAGCTTTATGTACACGCGTTTGGTCTCTGAGCCCCCAATTCGTGGTGAAGAGATAACCAGCTACAAGTTGGGAGTTGGAGACGAGCAGAGTATTGTGTCTGTGTTTAAACTCCCAAATAAGTCCAGGCTTTACTATCATATCCTACCACCAGAGTTCAGACTTGGGGAAGAAGAATATACCTTACTTGAGGAAGTTAGAGACATACTAATAAAGTACAAGCCAAGAAGAGAGGAATTTACAGACCCGGATAGAATGAGAGAAATATTCTTTAACGTTGCGAGAGATTTGCTTGAAGAAGTAGCAAAGAATAAAAACATAACCTTAACTTACACTAGACTCAACGCTCTAGCTGACATGCTCGTTAGGTTAACTGTTGGGCTTGGTTTGGTTGAAGTGATTTTACAGGACGAAGCAATAGAAGATGTTTACATAAACGCTCCTGCAGGCACATCGCCTATATTTGTTAAACACGCTGAGTATGGAGAGTGTGAGACGAACATAATACCTAATCCTCGCGAGATTGAAGCATGGACTTCAAGATTTAGAATGATTTCAGGGAGGCCACTTGACGAGGCTAATCCTGTTTTAGACATGAGTCTAAACTTAAATAATGTTCGTGTTAGAATATCAACAATACAACAACCCCTTAGTCCTTATGGATATGGTATTGCTTTTCGAAGACACAGAGCAAGGCCATGGACCTTACCGTTGTTGATAAAGCATGGTTCTTTATCACCTATGGCTGCTGGATTAATCTCCTTTTTAATAGACGGAGCAAGAACGTTTTTAGTTGCTGGTACAAGGGGTGCTGGAAAAACTTCTCTGTTAAGCGCTATGATGGTGGAAATTATGCGCCGTTACAGAGTAATAACAGTAGAGGATACTTTAGAATTGCCAACAGACTATCTAAAGAACTTAGGCTACAATATCCAGCCTATGAAAGTTAGGAGCGCTATAACTGGCGGGATGTCAGAACTTTCAGCTGCTGATGGTATAAGAACCTCACTTAGACTTGGAGACTCATCTCTTATAATTGGTGAGGTTAGATCTAAGGAGGCTCTTGCTCTTTACGAGGCTATGAGGGTTGGAGCCCTTGCTAATGTTGTTGCTGGTACAATCCATGGCGATTCACCTTATGGTGTTTATGATAGGTTGATCAATGACCTTGGTGTTCCAAAAACATCATTCAAGGCAACAGATGTCATAATCGTAGCTAACAAGGTCAGAACACCTGATCAGCTGTCTGAAACAAGAAGAGTGACTTCAATAACAGAGGTTAGAAAACATTGGGAGAATGATCCTTTAAGAGAAGGCGGGTTCCTTAACCTTATGCAGTACGATCCGAAAAAGGACAGTCTGGAGCCTACTAGAGATCTTCTAGAAGGTGAGAGTGAGATAGTTAAGTCTGTTGCGTCAAATGTTAGAGAGTGGGTTGGCAATTGGGATGAGGTTTGGAAAAATATAGAGTTGAGGTCGAAAGTTAAGCAATTGCTTGTAGACATATCTAACGAGGTTGGTGATTCTAGTATACTCGAAGCAGACTTTGTTGTTCAGTATAATGACGTGTTCCATGATAAGTACAAGCAAGTGCTGGAGGAGTATGGCTCTGTTGATACTAATGATATGATAGAAGAATTAAGAGCTTGGATCAAAGCCAAAATAAGTGGTGGTTTATGATCGATGAGAAGAAAGTTGTTAAAGACCTGTTTCAAAGATACTTAGACAAGCAAAGGGAGGAATCAGGTACACCTTCTCGTGCTTTTGTAATGTTTAAGGAGAAAAAGCCGCCAGAAGAGTATGAGCGATATTATAGAATGTGTAAGTTCTCATCATCTGTTATCCATTTAAAGAATAAGGATAAGAAGATACAATTCTTTTTGGATCAGTTGTACTTACCCTTAACACCATCTGATACTATCGCATTTGCTATACTTGTTACTGTTGTTAGTATCCTCCTATCTTTGGGAATACTTATGGTGCATATGTTGTATGGCATTGTTGCAATAATACTCTCAACTGTTTTGTATTACTACCTTTACACATATCCAGAACGTTTGTACAAGCGAAAAAGAGTACAATCGTCTACTGAGTTGATACTAGCTGTTTTGTACTTGATCATATTTATGCGTAATAATCCAAATTTAGAGCACGCTATAAGATTTGCTTCAGAGAATCTTCGTGGACCACTCTCTCTAGACTTTGCAAAAGTGTTGTGGGATGTGGAGACAAATAAATATTCAACAGTTCAAGAGTCTTTAGATAATTATCTGCAAACATGGACAGACCGTAGTAGAGCGTTTGTTGATGCGGTACATCTTATAGAAGCAAGCTTGTATCAGAAAACCGAGTCCTCTAGAATGGGATTACTAGACGGTGCTTTAAACAGAATTCTGTCTGGCACAACTGAGAGCATGGTTCACTACGTCAACGACCTAAGGACACCAATATCAGCTTTGTTCATGATGGGTATCACTTTACCAACAATGGGTTTAGTGTTACTTCCCATAGTTGGCGCTTTTATGGGTGGCATGGTAACAGCTGATATGATATTTTTATTTTATGACATCCTAATTCCAGTGCTTGTGCTTTACCTTGCCCAAAATATGCTCGAGAAGAGACCTATAGCTTTTCCACAACCAGATGTGTCAAAACATCCTGAAGCTCCACCTCTTGGCAAAATAAAGCTTGGACACTTTCAAATACCAGTGTATTTGATTTCAGCGCTAGTGTTTGTAGTTTTTACAGCCCTGTTTTTAACACGTTATAATAGTAGAGGCGGTGCTACTAATCCTTCAGATGTGGATGTCTACTGGAGTCTACTTATTACTGTAGGTCTTGGATTAGCTGTTTGGTCTTATACATATCTTTACTCTAAACCTGTGGAGAAGATAAGACAGTTTATCCACGATATGGAAATTCACTTCGCAGACGCAATATTTCAGTTGGGTAGTAGGATGGAGGAGGGATTCCCTGCTGAAATAGCTCTGGTAAAAGTTGCTAAAGGTATGCGTTCTTCTTCTATATCTGTTTTCATCAACAAAATAGTTGATAACATGTACAAACTTGGCCACAATCTGGAAAAGGCGTTGTTCGACGAGAAAGAAGGAGCTATTAGGTACTTCCCTAGCACCATTATAGACTCCACTATGCGTGTGTTTGCTTCGGCTGCGAGAAAAAGTACAAAAGTGGCTGCAGACTCTTTAATAGCTATAAGTAATTATTTAAGAAAAGTTCATCAGATAGAAGAGAAACTTATGGACGTGCTAGCTGAGACAATGAGTGAGTTAAGGTTTCAAGCGTCTTTTGTTGCGCCAATTATTGGAGGCATTGTTGTTGGATTGACAACTATGGTTATTATTGTGCTTTCTTCTATACAATCAAAAATAGCTGAACTGCAAGCATCTCTTTCCACTGGAGGTATAAGTGGTATGTTTGCTATTGGAATGATAAAGATATCTAATTCTATTCCTCTTGACGTGTTTCAAATCATTGTTGGTGTTTATATGGTGGAGATTGTTGTCATAAGTGCTATTTTGTCAGCTAGAATTCAGTACGGTGAAGATAAACTGTCCCAGCTTCAACAAATATATAAGATGGTACTGCCTTCATTAATTATGTACCTAGCTGTTACGATACTGACCACTGTTATATTTGTTGGCGTTGGGAGAATGGCTGTTGTTATTGGTGAATCAGTATGAAGGGAGTGTCTGATATAGCAATAATAACATTTGTGTTAGGGTCAATAGTCATACTTTCTGGTATAGTTGGTGTTAAGGCGTACATGTGTGGCCCTTCTGTTGTGTCATCTTTTTGCAAGCATGTCCCACCAACTTACTCTCTTAGATATGAGAAGCAAGATGTGTTTGAAGCTTCATTGTCTGGCATCAACTTGTATCCTCTCAGTGGAAAGTTGAGCGTTGATTATTCCATAATAAAACATGGGGACAAGACCTCCGATTGCAGTGCTGACTACAACATCACTATTGGGGATGTAGTTATAGCTAACGGGACTGCTTATAGTAGTATAGAAGATACCGTGTCTTACGATGTCATGGTATCTGACATTAAAATAGACTGCGAGTCAATGAACAACGCTAATGTTTCTGTAAACGTTGGTAGCCCAGTCGGTTGTGCAGTTATTGATACAGTACCTGACAACAATTATGCTTCCTTGTCCATTTCCAATTATGTATCTGGGTACATTTACCCTGTTGATGTTTATGATTACAAGTTAGAATCGGTTTCTGTTGATGATGATTATGTTGTAGCAAATGTTTCATACTTTGGTGTTGCGGATTCAAAAGCTAGTTGCACTGTTTATGTGTCTCCTGATAACAAACACAAGGTATTTATTGGCAGCTTTGATGCTTCTGGTAGAAGATCAGGAAATAATTACGTAACCTATAGAAGTACTATTTACAGTGTTCGTATACCAGATTACCCGAGTAAGATTGGTAGCGTAAATTACACCGTCTCTTGTTATAGCTCTGATTGCAGTGATAGCAATAATGATTACACTTTGTACGTTCTGCGTGGTAGGATACCATCGCTTAATGTGACTTTTATCTATTCTCCGGTTAGTGGATTATCCCCATCTCAGTATCTGGATCCTGTTTCTCATTTTGATAACATTACTTCACACACCCTTACAGAGGAGTACAAAAGTAAACTTTTTGATAGAGTTAATTCTGTGTTTACAGATAGCTCATACTTGCCTGAATCAGACGTTTACGTGTTTTGGCTTCCTACCTATGTGATTAATATCTCTGCCAGTAGTCGCAATCCAAGAATTAACATAACTATTCCTGTTGTTAATGATTCTCTTGTTGATGAGGTGTTTGATCGTGTTTACTCTGGGGCATCAGTAGTTATATTTGCAGACTATGTCTCTCAGATATTTGATTCTTACAAACATGCTTTAGGCATCACAAAGCCAGTTCTGATGGATACTGGGCCATCCTATGTTGAGTTAGATGACGAACTTAAATCAGATTTGGTGTATTACTCCTCTGATCCTTGTGCATGCCTAGAAGAGGGTAAATGTTACCTAAGCTCTAGGATCAGTTTTGTTAAAGAATGTTCAGATCCATATCATCCTGGTAAACTTGGGGCAATCTACACAAGCAGATTCTATAACTTCACAACAACTACTGCTAGGGTGCTAGCACACTATAAGGATATCCCTCTTGTGACTATTAACAACTACGGTAATGGAAAGGTTGTTGTTGTTCAAGGCAGTGTTGTTAGTACTGTTGACGCTCCTGAGAGAATTTGTTACAACACTAATACACAGCAAGACGTATGCAATAATCTTATTTACCTTGACAGCTTATATTTATCATACTTTGAGGTGGTCACATGAAAGGAGACTTAAACCTCATGATGCTCGTGATAATAACTGTGATAGTATTGGTTGTACTTGTATTGTTTGTGTTGTTTGCTAATCCATTTTCAACAGAGGCTGGAAATGAGACGTTTAGAGGATTGTGTGGTACATATGGCTGGTGTTAACAAAGGAGCAGTAGAGTTAACATTTAATTTAGTATTTGGCGTTATCATAGCAGCGGTAATAGGGTTAGTAATTTTTGCCAAGCTTGTCCCATTACTTGTGGACTCTTTTCGATTAGATGTTAGCCCAGTTACGTATACATATGCCTCTCTTCGTGGCGCACTCTTTGATAACAAGCTCGTGATGAAGTTCGCGCTTGGTGGGTATGAAATCCTTACAGTAAATATCCCCCGAATAAAGATAGATGAAATCATGAAACCGCCAACTCCAGATGTTAAAGTGATTTACGTAGACAACGAGACTGCTAAGAAGAAAGGTTATATTCTTCAAGATGGAACAGTTGACACAATGCGGTATCTTGCTGACGTTGTGGCTGATGAGATGATAAGATGTAAGAATATGTACAAAGGTAATCCAATGTTCCTTGTTGATAAAGACAAGTATGATGAATTAGGTTACCAGAATCCAATACCTTGTGCTGTTATCCATTACAATTTAAGTGATTACGATAGTATATCAATAAAGCAACTTTTTTACAACTCCACTTGTGATAGACCAAAGGAAGTATGCGAACTTAGCAAGTACTGTAAACTCGACGGTGATAAATGTGTGAGGCAGGACTCTCATCCTGTCTTGTTTATTGTAGCTTCAAATGGTAAATTGTACACCCCGTATTTGCCTTTTTCTGTATTTGGTGAAAATAGTGTTGGACCATTGTCTGACCCTCATGCAGAGGCTTGTAATGATGCCAAGCTTCCTGCAGCTGGAGAGATTGTTATAAGTTATGCTGACTTCTGGAATTTTCATGAAGGAGATGACTTTGTACTGGCACAGTATCTATCGGGTGGTACCATCGGAAGTGGTTATGTGATAAATAAACACGCATTTGGTTACTATGATGAGGCTGACTTAGGTAGCTGCGGCGCCCCAAGTGGAAGCTATATGTATGATCTTGATCCAAAGGATATTATAATTCTCTCTTCTGATAGTGTAGATGCTTCATGCGCTCCACAAAATTTGTTTACCTCATACTATGTCTGTCATTATGCTCGTAATTTGTTCACTACCCTCTACGTTTGCCGTTATACTCATGGTCCTGACTTATCTACTAGCTGTGAGTGCATACACAAACTTGGCAAAGAGTTCGTAGCTGAATGTATAAATATGGAAGTGGGTGTAGGATGAAAGCGCAAGTTCCATGGTCAACACTTGGGATGTACATAATAAGTATAATTGGTGTTCTAGCTACTATCCTAGTTGGCTATGTGATGATGAAATCTCCAAGCCTATCAGATACTAACGCCTTCTTTTGTTCTATTCAGGCTACACTTAAGGGATCGTACGGAAACGAGCTAAACGATTTTTATTATCATCATCATGATGGCACATTGTCTTCGATACGGAGTGTTGCAGAATTATGGCCAGATCCAAAATGCAGTGTTAAGTCAGTTGAATTTAACATGTCCAATTCGAATGATCCAGAACATGACTTTTCTGATAATCTATATGACACGTTAATGTACTGTGCTTCTATTTGGAGAGATAGAGGAAACCCATTATATCCTGGCAAGAACAATCCTTATCCTTGTGCGTCTATTAAACTATTAAACGCCAATGTTAATGTCACTAAAGTTTCTCAGAGACTACAGAATTACATTAAACCAGGATCTGATAAACCATTGATACAACAGATAGGCATGCCTGTTATTATAACTACTGGCACCTCTAAACCTACTATTTTAAGTGGGGATTACCTAGTCAGTGTTTACTTCTTTGATTTTCCTTGTGCTTATCGTGATAAGGATAATAAGAAATTCTGTGCTAGTAAAGGCCCTTGGCACTCCCCAGATGACTCTAATGTTGCTTTTCTTGATGACTACTCATCTGCAGAAGCTTGTGATTTGAGTACCTTTCTAGAGTGTTCTGCTCAATGCGGCCTTTTAGGACCCATAGGATTTTGTTGCTACTGGAAGGATGCTCAAGACAAATTTTACTTCGTCTCTCCAGATGGCCGGTCTTTCTTTAACTGGTTTAAATCATTAGATGATGTTAAATACGCTGACATGTTTATTGTAGTAATTGAGGAGGTGTAATAAACATGATGGAGGATGTACCAAAAATCGTATTGTTTGTGGTTGCACTGCTTGTTATTATTGTTGTGATTCTAATGTTTGCAAAGACAGGGAAACTCAACTTAGAATCAGTTAAGCAATCTTTAAATATATTCAACTTTATATAAATCTTTATGAAGGGTATGCAGCTCACTGCTGAGCAGATGGCGCTTTTAATAGTTTCTATTCTTGTAGTACTAGTGCTAATATCCTTCCTACTCGAGAGAGGATTAACGCTTCCAAACATATTTTCAAATCTTACATTGGGGTGATTTAATGAAAAAAGGAGCGAGCCTTCCAATAAACACAACAGTGATCTTAATCGTTGCGATAGTAACAATGGTTGTGTTCCTGTTGTTGTACTTTGGTGTCTTCAGAGGAAATACAGGTGTAGTAACAAATATTGGTAGCAATGTTACATCCAATTTAACGAATCAAACTTTAGACGTGCTCGGTAGTATCTAAGGCGATAAAATGAAGGCACAGAACATAACAATGACAATAGGTTCGATAATAGGTCTTGTTGTAGCTATATTTATATTTATTTACATTTTCTTTGGGTATGCGAAGCAATTTTCTTCATCGTTCTCTCCAGAGGTAGCAGAACATGAAATAAAAAAAGCATTTGAAGACGCTTGTCGCGGCAGTATTGGTGTTTACTCATCACAGCAATTTAGGAAGGGAGAACCTTACACATTGTATTTTTTAAACGCTACAGCTCTGTTTGATGAAAATTCTATAGCATATTCTGGTGAGCTTAATGCTCACGAATGTGTCTCTAAATTAGCGGATCAGGCACCTCGTAGTTTAAGAGAGTGTGGAGACAAATGCGCATGTTTTGTTAACAAAAGTTATGACTCGGATGTAACATCATCATCACCATCACCTTCAATGTCTCTTGGTTCTCGTCAATTTAAGATAGATTTATTAGATTGTGATGGTACTAACGTTCTTCCGTACAAAATATCTTGCTTCACGTTGTGTGGTACTCCTACTCTTGAATTCGGAAATAAGCTAATTAGAACTCCAGTTTGGAACAAGGAGAAACAGTTGATATATTTCCGTGTAAAGTTAGATAACGATCGTCTTAATCTATCAAAAGTAGAGTGGGTGGTGTGGGAGTAGTATGAAAGGCCAAGAGGAAACAATAGTACTTGTGTATTCCATAGTTATACCTGTTGTTGCATTAGCTATAGGAATAAGTATTATGTACTTTAGGCTAGAGCCTTCCTATGATCTTTCAAGGCTTATGAGCATCTACACGTCAGACTTATCAAGGTTATCTGACGTTGTTTATTCTACCCCTGGGGATGCAAAGTTATTCTACACCGGACCGAACATATGTGGTGATGGTGTGAATCTCTCATGTGTAAACATTGTTAACATCGTTCCAAGTTGGCAGGGAAATAAAGTTTACTTACGCTATACCTACTCTGATGGAAAGTCAAGGTTTGATTTCTCTACGCCAGCACTTGTTTCTCAA
>CAZCWL010000013.1:0-12877 GCA_964502435.1 Candidatus Woesearchaeota archaeon
AGAGTTTTTTGGCACATGTAGATAAGGAAACACAAGATGCAGAAACTCTATAAAGATTGATCTTGCAAGGTCTGGGTTTGGAAGCTTAACAGTTAAAGTTTCTCTGTAACCTTTCAGATTGTATTGAATCTCAAACTTCTTAGTTTTAATTGTCACCTCTTCTATCTTGTCCATTGGAACTTGCAGCATACTTTTGAGTAGTCTAGAAGGATCCTCCTGGATAGGAGCAACCTTTTCTAGACGTTTTAACTCCCCCCTCCACTCATAGCTAACAATAACAGTATACGCTAGAGCTCTAACTCTTGACTCAAAAAAGGAGAATAACGTGTCAGGAAGAAGGGATATTGGAAGAGAAGAGGATACATTTATGATGTTTGACTTTAATTCCACATTAAGTTTGTAATGATATTCCCTTTCCTCAGTAAGTCCAGCAAGAACCCGCTTTGCCTTTGGGGTAAGTTTACCTCCAAGTATGTCAGTTAACCCACGCATGTAATCAAACAAATTAACCATAAACTTTGATTACACTTTGTAAATTTATAATTTTTGTTTCAGAGTAAGATCATTAAAAACGTCGAATAAACTTAACAAACCACTAGAATTTTGGACTTTACGCTCTCTACATCATACTTATCTAAACGTACTGCTCTATTCCAGGCATATTAGCTTTCTCTAAACTGCTCAGCGGATTTACAGAGTAGAAAACTATAAATAAATTAGAAAAAACAAACTTCTATGCTGATTGCTATTGAAGGGATTGATGGGTCAGGAAAAACAACACAAGCTAAGATGCTTGTAAAATGGTTAAAGAGAGCAGGATACAAAGCAAAACTAACACATGAACCCACAAAGATGTGCACAGGTAAAACAATATACAAGGTATTGCATGGAAAACTAAAAATGAGCAAAACTCAACTAGACATAGTTTACACTACTGATAGATTAATGCATTACTTCTACGAAATAGCACCTTACTTAAAGAAAGGATACGTCATTGTCTCAGATAGATACAAGTACTCAGGTATAGCGTACGGATGCGCGAAGGGTAACAGAAAGTTTATAAACGAACTTGAAAAAAACGTGCCAGAACCAGATTTAATCATATATCTGCGTATTGATCCTAGGTCATCCACTTCAAGACTAAAGAAAAAAGATGCATACGAGAAGGATATAAAGTTCCTCACAAAAGTGTCAAAAGAGTTTGACAGGCTTAGACGTAGGAAGAATATGATAACAATAGACGGCAAAAAACCAATAGATGAAATACATAGAGAGATAATATCAATAGTCGCAAAAAAATTAGGCAAGCATGTGAAGTAAGAGTACAATCACAATAAAGACAAAGGCCAGTGCAATAACCTGATCAGGTCTCAACTTAATCTTACTTTCAGAGTCCTCAAAGTACCTCATTAAACCTCCATAGGATGCTGGCAATTTTATTCCGGCCATACTAAGAGCACAGATATAAGTATTTAAATAGTTTGCTCTCTAACAAAGATTATGGATTGGCTCATACTAGCGATTGTGCAGGGTTTAACAGAATGGCTGCCAATCAGCAGCTCTGGACACCTAGTGATCTTGCAGCAGTTTCTTAAAGGCGATGTTTTACTAGACGCATCATTGCATCTTGGCACAACACTCGCTGTTATAGTTTACATGTGGAAATACCTCATAGACTACTTAAAAGATAAACAGATGCTTGTAAACATAGGTATAGCAGTTTTACCCATAACCATTATTGGTTACTTTTTTCAAGACTATATTGAATCTGCATTCTCAAATCCAAAACTTGTCAGTGTACTGTTGATAGTAAACGGTATTATACTTCTATTAACAAAAAGATTCAATGGAAATAAAACATTAGATGTGAAAAAAAGCTTCTACATTGGGTTGGCTCAAGTATTAGCTCTACTACCAGGTATATCAAGATCTGGTGTAACCATCTCAACAGGTGTATTTTCTGGCATGAATAGAGAAAAGGCTGCAAGGTTTTCTTTTGCCATATCGATCATTCCATTGTTAGGTGCATTTACGTTACAATGGTACAAAAATAACTTCATATTGAATCCTCTAGCTGTTTTAGTATCATTTCTAGTTGGGTTAGGAGCAATTCACTTCTTAATGAGGTACATAAAGAACATCCACCTGTTTGGTTACTACTGTATTGCCTTTGGAACAATAAATTATTTAATCAGTCTTGTACTTAATATTGCATGAACCAACAAGAAAGAGAGGACATAATTTCTCTGCTTGAGAATGCTATCCCTGCAATCAAGAGAGGAAACGACAAAAGAGTTAAACAGTTGAGCGATAGGATTATCCATTCTGCAGCTATATTCCAAGACAAGTATGCTATACAGCTAGCAACAACAATATACGCTCTGTATAAAATCATGAAAAATGATTGGTACAAGAAAAGGAATAAGCAAGAGTACAAGGCCTTCCTTGAAAACGTTTATCCGATGCTAACAGAAGCGTTAAGTTACATCAAGAAAGGAGATACTCCAAAATATTACTCTACAATGTCTAAGGTCTTAAAGCTAATAGGTAACTTTGATAGGAAGTTTGGCCAGTATCTAGGGGAAGTTATAAGATACGCTATGATAAAGAAAGCAAGCAGAGTCTACTACCATGGCATTTCTCTTGGTAGAGTAGCAGAGATGATAGGAGTAAGTGAATGGGAACTTATGGACTATGTTGGAGGTTTAAGAGAAGATGAGTTCCCACTACATGAAAAAGTAACTCCAGAAGAGAGAATAAAATGGGACTTAAAAGGTAGTGTCGTAATGGATACCAGCACAGTTATAGTTAGTGCAGCTAACTGTATGCTACCATTACTTAAAGAGATCAAAAGTGCAAAATGGGTTATACCTGTTTGGGTTAGAGAAGAAGCAATAGGAAGAGCACTTGAGATAACAAGATTTGCCTACCAAGCTATAAGAATAGAATCTGCCATAAAAGAGAATACAATAAACGTAATGTACAATGAGAGTGCACGAGAACTTTCTGAGAAACTACTCTACCTTGCTAACAACACGTTCAAAGCAAGAGGAAAGTGGATAAAGATAGTGCATAAAGGTGAAGTTGGGGTAATCGCACTAGCAAAAACAATAGGCGCTGAGTATGTAGCAATAGACGAGCGCACAGCCAGAACACTTGTAGAGAATCCAGAGCAAATAAAAGAACTGTTAGAACGTAGACTCCATACAAACATAGAAATAAACACTAGAAATCTCCAAGCTGTAAGAGATATAACAAACGGTTTAAAGGTTATAAGGTCAGCAGAAATTTTTGTTCAGGCATTTAAGATGGGGTTATTCAATAGATACATAAATGGAATTAATAGAGCTAAATTAATAAGAAGTGTACTATGGGCATTAAAGTACAAAGGATGCGCTATAAAAAGAAGTGAGATAGAAAAATATGTAGAATTACTGAGATGATTCAATCTCATGAATACGTTTTCTCGTCTTGTTTACCATATCCGGACTCACGCTAACTGAGTCAACACCGTGTTTAACAAGAAATTCAGTAAACTCTGGGTAAACACTCGGAGCCTGTCCACATATACTCACAGTAACACCTTTGCTATGAGCTTTATCAATTATCGATTTAATCGCTTCCTTCACAGCTTCATTTCTCTCATCAAAGTATCCAGCTTTTCCGAGCAACTCTGAATCCCTATCAACACCCAACACTAATTGTGTTAAATCATTGGAGCCAATTGAGAAACCATCACAGTAGTCAGCGAACTTATCAGCTAAGAAGGCAACAGCTGGTACCTCTGCCATGATCCAGACCTTGAACTTATCATCTCTTTTCAAGCCTTCTGATTCCATAATCTTAAGAACCTTTTCAACCTCCCATAGCGTTCTAACAAAAGGCAGCATAACCCACACGTTGTCAAGACCTTTATCTCTTACTAACTTTATTGCCTTACATTCTAATCTAAATGCTGGTTCAAAATTAGGAGAGATATACCTAGAGACTCCTCTCCACCCAAGCATCGGATTATTTTCTACGGGTTCAAACTCCTCTCCACCCTCTAAGGATTTATACTCATTGGTCTTAAAGTCAGAAAAGCGCACTACAACAGGTTTTGGATAGATAGCCTTTGCTACTTTTTCGATACCTTCTGCCAATTTTTCAACGTAGAGATCAGATTTACCTTGCTTGATAAGAGCAAGAGGATGTGCTTTAACGTATGAAGTTATTATGAACTCCACTCTCATGAGACCAATGCCATCAAAGTACAAATCTTTGTACTTGTCTATAAGTTCTGGTTCACCCAAGTTCATATAAATTTTAGTTTTTGTTTCATAGTAAGGAATCTCTTCCTCTTCAGATTTAACTTCCACTTTGCCTTCATAGACAAGTCCAGCGCTCCCATCAACGGTTACAATTTGTTCTTCCTTAAGTTTCTTTGTAGCTTCTCCTGTTCCAACCACACAAGGGATACCCATCTCACGGGAGACTATAGCTGCATGAGATGTCATACCACCTTCATCAGTCACAATGGCTGAAGCTTTTTTCATAGCAGGAACCATATCAGGATTTGTCATCCTTGTAACTAGAACATCTCCTTGCTTAACTTTATCCAATTCAGAGATATCATGTACAATTTTAACAGGACCAGATGCAGCACCAGGAGAAGCGCCTAAACCTTTTAGAATTGGTGGCTTATCAGTCTGAACAGACGAAGATTTCTTAGACTTAAGTGTTGTAACAGGCCTTGACTGTACAAAGTAAATTTTGTCCCCTTCTATAGCCCACTCTGTATCCTGTGGGAAATCGTAATGTTTCTCTATGTCTCTCAAGATGGAAGCAATCTTTATTATCTCTTCATCACTAAGTACTTGCGAGCTTGCTTGTGAATCAGATAAATAAACCTTAACGTTTTTACCAGTTTGAATATCGCGTACAATCTTAAACTCCTTTTTTGACACTGTTTTTGACTTGATCCTCATATCTTTCTTGTCAACAATGTACAGATCAGGTGTTACAGCACCTGATACTACTGCTTCGCCCAAACCAAAAGCAGCCTCTATAACGATTTCATCTTCATTGTTTGTGGCAGGATTAACTGAGAACGCAACACCTGCTTTCTCTGCATTTACCATAACCTGCACAACTGCACACAAACCTACTTTCATGTGATCAAAGTTATTCTTTGCGCGGTAGAAGATGGCTCTTGCTGTAAACAAAGAAGCCCAACATTTCCTAACAGCATCAACAACATTGTCAGCACCAGCAACGTTTAAGTAGGTAGCTTGCTGACCAGCAAAGCTAGCCTCGGGTAAATCCTCAGCCGTAGCAGAAGACCTAACAGCAACATAAGGTGGGTCTCTTCCTTGGGCAATCAACTCTATGGCTTTATCATCCATTGTCGGATCTCCACCTGCTCTTAAGATCAGGTAGGCCTTCTTTACTTCCTGAGAGATGTAATTAGGCACAGGTGTATTAATGATCATGTGCTGGATCTTCTCTGCTACGTCTTGTAGTGTTTTAGTGTCATCAACATTAAGATTGTCAAGCAAATCCTTAATCTTCTCTCTTAGTCCTGTGTCGTCTATGAATTTAAAATACGCATTTGATGTGACAAGAAACCCAGGAGGAACAGGAAAACCATTGTTGTACATCTCTCCAAGGTTTGCACCTTTACCCCCAACGATAGCAACATCGTCTTTGTTTACGTCCTTAAACCATAACACAAGCGCTTGTTTCTTGTCCATGCTAGAATTATAAACAGAAATCAGTTATAAGTTTTGTTATTTTATCCTGATCTCTTTAAACTGTACTTTGCCTTCCTCAATCAGTTTCTTTATCCTCTTCTGCTTCTGTGTTAGAGAAGAAGAACCAACCTTAAATTCAATAAAGTACACCATATCATCAGTAAACTGGACACCATCTATTGGAGATCCTATGAATCTAAAGTCATTAGGATTAAAAGGATAATTGTCAAGAAAGGGCATAAACTGCTCTGACATCTTTCCATATCTTGAAGCCATTGAATGTTTAGAGGATTGTAAATCGCGAATAATCCTCTTAAGTGACCTAATCAAAAAGTACTGAATAAATAACAGCAAAACCAACACAAAGATTAAAATCACTACCCATTCCATAAGAATAATAGTAGGCAATGATAAATAAAGTTTCTCGTTGCAGAACTAACATATTGGGGTAACACTTATATTTAGACAGATATGTTAGAATGCATGAAAGAATTAGTCATTGACCTAAAAGGAGAACACAAAGTAAATGAAGTTAAAGAGATTGGTCCAGTAGAGTACGGGATAAAAAAAGATTTTACATTTGGAAATGGCTACTTAGCTAGCTCAATAATACCTGGGACACACAGACTGATATTCACAAACTACTCAAAACTCTGGGATGGTCTTTTCATATCAACGATTGGTGGGCTTGGGTCAGAGTTGTTTGCAGCTGGACTAAACTACGTCAGATTAACCAACAAAGCAGAAAAGCCAACTGTTTTGTCTATAAGAAATTTTGGAGACGGAGTTCAAGTGGTTAAACACGAAATAAATGACCTAGACTCTATTTATGAGGGATACAAAGGAAAAAGAGGGATATTTGCACTTGAACAGTATGTTTACGATGTGTTTGCAAAAGATTACATAGACCACAATGCTGTGTTTCAAATCATGTCTGTTGGTCCTGCTTCTACAAAAACAGAGATGGGAGCAATTGGCTCCACACTTATAGAGAATGGCAAGTTTGTTGAAGGTATAGACGAATGGGCTGCTAGGGGATGTTTTGGATCTGTCATGTACCAAAACCATAATGTGGTTAGCATAATATTTGGTGGTGTGTACGGAAAAATAAACCAGGGTATCTATGACAAGAACGACAAGTCAACAGATTTAGCATCTGTAAACGAGGTGTTTAATAAGGTCTTTGGAAAAGGCATGATAGAAACTGTAAGAGAGGTTACAGTAAAGTACTTCTACAATCCTGAATTAAAAACAGGTGGTACCTTCGGATGCAATTATAAACATCTAAAAGACACATCACTTTCATTCAACTGGTCATCAACCTACCTAACAAAAGAGGAAAGAGAGAGAATATACAAGGAGTTCATAGAAAATCACTTCTTAAAACAGTTCAATGAAGAGATAATAGAAAAAAGATCATTCAGAACGTGTGGAGAACCTTGTCCAACTGCGTGTAAAAAGTATTGGCAGGAAGGAAAACTAAAGAGAGACTATGAGCCTTACGAAGCTAATGGTCCAAATATAGGAATATTTGATATACACGAAGCTGACAGGGTAGTACGTGAAGTTAACACACTTGGATACGATGCCATTGAAGTTGGTACTATGCTATCTTGGCTGATGGAGTCACTGGCTAAAGAGTACATTAATCCCAAAGAACTAGGAGTAGAGAAACCTAACTTTGATTTAAAGCATTTTAACATCATTGAAGACTCAAAAAGGAATGCAGACATTGCCATTAAGTTATTGCATACTATTCTTGACCATCCAGTACTATCCAAAGGGATAAGATACGCTGCTAACCACTTTGGGGACAAAGCAAAGAATTTAGCTCTATACACTCCACATAAAAAAGGTGCTATTGCCCCTGCTCAGTATTGGGTGCCAGCATTCTTCTTGCCAATTGCTGTTCAAGGTAAATTCCTAAGTTATTACAAATCAGACTTTAAGGATCCTTACGAACTCGGAAAGCTATGTGCACAAAGAGCTGTAAAAGAATTATACTCAGATAATTTTGGAATATGCAGGTTCCATAGAGGTTGGGTAGAAAAAGGTTTACAGACGATTCTAAAGGAACTTTATAACCTAGATCTAGACGTAGAATCGTACTGTAAAGAGATAGTTAAAAAGATCTACCTTGACCACAACTGCAGTAATCCAAATGCGTGGGAAACTGAAAGAGTTTACGATGTGATCTTTAACTATCTAAAAGATGCAAGAGATAAGATGGAAAAAGACACAGAAAAGGTTGATGAATGGATAGCAAAGTTTGAAAAAGATAAGATAAGTGCTGGAAGAGAGTACTGGAAATTAGTTGTTAAAGGAGCACATGACTTTCTAGGAATACCTGTCCCGGATTGGGCTAGATAGTTCTTTTATCTTCTCCTCAGGGTTATCAGCCTTGACAATACCTGAAGCAACAAGCACACCACAAGCACCTAATTCCAAGGCCTTTCTTACATCTTCACCTGTCTTTACACCTGCACCACATAATACTTTTATCTGTCCATTCACATCGTGAACAGCATTAACCGTATCACTTATCAACTCTGGTCTTGCAGACGAGACAGAAACATTACCACCAATCAACTCAGGTGGTTCAACTGCAATGTAATCAGGACCAAACTTGGCGTACTCGGCAGCTTCCTTGTCATCCCTAGCACACACAATAGTTGTTAAACCATACTTCTTACACAATGTAACAGACTTTTCTATATGGTCCTTACTAACTCTTCGCTCTGAGTGATTTATCAAACACCCTTTCACACCAATACTAGCCAACTCAACTGGGATGATGCTACCTGTATGTGCTCCATACTCATAAGGATCCACATGCTGAGAGAAAGTTGTAGCCAAAGTAGATAACTCACGTAGTAGTGTGAAAGGAGGGCACACAACAGCATTGTATTTTGCAGCAGCTTTAGCAATAGTCTCTGCCTGCTTGAACCCCTGCTCATAAGATTTAAAGTTTATAACAAGCATTGAAATCACTTAATCGGTTTAAACTTTGACTCAAACTTCTTTTCCACAAGAGGGAGAGTGGTGTACTCCATCTCATCAGCACCAAGTCTATGTGGCTCAAACGGGCCATGTTTACGCATGTAATCAGCTGCTCTCAATGCTTCCCATCTTGCTCTGTCAAATGATTTATCTCCAAGCATGTCTCTTGGGCCAATTAACTTGGCTTTTTTGATCTGGAAACCAAGTCCAATCACTCTTGGAGGCCCATCAAATCTAGCAGGTGTAGCATCCTTAACGCTACAAGGCATTAATGGACCATGATGACTTCCTCTCATCCATCCAGCTACCAAGTGTGGGAAGGAAAATGGCTCTAACACCTCGCCAACAGCAGGTAAACCATGCTGAGCTCTTACTACCATAACTGGATCATCTTTACCAACGTACTTTCCAGCAATAAGATTCAGCCTAGTAGTTGAAGTAACAGCAGCGATTAGACCATCCTTTCTGTAAACTCTCTTTATTACATACCTGCCTGTTTGCCCAATAAGAGCAAGTATATCGTATATATGCTCAGGGGATGACAAGATTATCTTCCTATGTTTAATCACATCATGTATCTCAAATTTGAACCCATCATGCATGTGAGGATCAATAACCAACCCTGCGGTGGAGAAAGGGTCAGCAAACATCTTGTAAAGTGGCAGATTCCAAGCCCCTGGCTCTGTTTTATCTGCCATAAAGATTATAACTGGTTCAGAAGGCCTCTCCTCAAACTCCATCTCAGCTACACCTGGACCCATACCTTTCAAGTTTCCAGAGAAAGTAGACTTAAGAAGGTCTTGTCCAGCACCGTACAGGCCTAATTCTTTTGCTTTCTTTGTGCACTTGACAAAAGTATCATAAGCTAATTTATGTATAATTTTACTATTCTCTCCTTTCTTATGAGTCATGATTAACTGCAAATCGTCGCCAACAGATGTTACATGGTAGTCAGACAAAGTTCCACGTCTCTTAGCCTTTGCCAATTCTTTTTCAGCAAGTTTAAGGATGGCAGGATGAGAAGCAGAGTGCCCAACAAATCCCCCTATATCTGCTTTTATCACACTAAGCGTGATTTTCATAGTTACCACCTCAGAAATGCTTAGTTTTAATCGAATAAAAAGTTTTTGCTCGTTTTAGGCAAAGGTGGAGTTTACTAAGTTCTCTTGAACGTTGCTTAATGACTTTTGTATCCAATTGCTTAAGCTTTGCAGCAGCTGTTCCTGGACGAGGGTAAAACTTAGATACATTAAGCACATCTGGTTTCACACGCCTTACCAAGTCCATGGTCAACTGAAAATCATGCTCTGTCTCAGTTGGATACCCAACAATGATGTCAGTACTCACAACCATGCCAGGAACACTTCTCAACTTCGAAACCAAAAACTCAAACTGTTCAACAGTGTACTTTCTGTTCATGTCCTTAAGAACTTTGTTACTACCACTCTGAACAGGGATGTGAGCAAATTTAAGCATGTTCTCACAGTGGTAAATATCTACTAAGTCATCTATTATGTCTAACAAATGTTCTGGGTTCATCATCCCAAGTCTAATCTTAGAACTACCTGCGTGCTTGCAAACCTCCTTTAAGAGATGAACAATATTTAAACCAATATCCTTACCATAGGCTCCACAGTCCTGACTTGTGAGATAGATCACTCTTCCATTGGCTTCTTTTACCTTCTTAATAATCCACTCTGGCTTGTAAGAGTACAGGTGACCTCTTGCGAACTTAGTTGCACAGTAAGTACAAGCTCCCAAACATCCTTGAGAGATAGGGATTATCAACTTATCAGAGTAAGGTGTAGGGATTAATATGTTCCTTCTGTTCCTATCAACTGCAACTACTCTGCTATCTGATTCAACAACGTCTGCAATGTCAAGAACCTGATCAGGTCCGATTATAGAGTAGTTTGGAAACAGCTTGTTTAGTCTATCAAAAGATATCCATGATAAACAACCAGCAATGATAACCTTCTTCCCTGATATACGCTTTAACTTAGAGATTATCTTCTCCTCAGTTGGTCCTTTAACCCCACAGGTATTAACAATAACAACATTAGCATTATTGTAATCTACTTCATTGTGACCTCTGTTTATCAATACATGCCTCATTATCTCTGAGTCAGCCTGATTCGCAGCACATCCATAAGTTATGATATGAAAGTTCATACACGAGATAATAAAACCTAATTTTATAAAACTTTAGAACCAAGGTTTTTTACCTGGCTTAAACTTCTCAGCATCATAGATTAGCATAGACGTTGCAAGTAAGGCTATCAAAAGGCTGATCCACATAACTGATCCCCCAACTGCAAATAACTCAACAAAGAAAGCGAAAAGGAAAGATATGACAATGAATCCAAGCTGGTCTATAATGACCTTACCAATAACCTTTTTATCATCGTGTTTGTAGTAGGTAATAGCAACCCTTGTTAGCAAGTAGAACATAGCCAGCAATGTCATGATCTCAAATCCTAGCCTACCAAATACGTAGCTTAATCCCATTATGACCGCAACAACATTAATCTTGTTAATATGATGGGCAACACGCACCAACAAGAGACCAAATAGTACACCAAGTATACCAGCAAGAGGATAGTATATCGTAGCAAAGAAGACTGATCCAAGTGTGAACAATGAGAATAGAGTTAGATCAAGCTTAAAGAACAACTTCTTATTAGCTTTTATCTCCTTTTCAGAGACTCTGCCAAGAACAGCGCCTATCGGATAAGCAAAAGACAATGCAAGTAGTGCAGCTGTAGCAGAGGCTATATCATACATAAGAAATATTTACATTAGTTACTTATATAATTTGCTCCTTAAGTTTAATCATTGAATAAACTATCCTCGCTGCTATATAAGGAGTACGTACAGACTCAACTAATGGATTACACTCTACAACATCAAACCCAACCACGTCACTAACTTCAAAAATTGATTTTACCATGTCTAACAATTCTGTATAGGTTAAGCCTTGTGGCTCAGGTGTGCCTACCCCAGGAGCAATGCTAGGATCTAAAACATCCATATCAATAGATATGTAAACCTTCTTCCCTTTAATAAGTTTAAGCACTTCATTTATGTTATGACTAATACCAACTCTTGCACCGATTATATACACATTGTGATGTTCGCTTATTCTCTTAGCAGTACAAGCGTGAGAGTACTTACAACCCTCAAACTCATCTTTCATATCATCATGAGCATCAAATATAACCACATCTGCATCAAATGCATCTGCTGCTCCAATACTTATAGAATGTTCACCTCCAATAATGATTGGAAATTTTCCATCACGTAAAACTTGCTTTACTGTGTCTTTAACTCTACGGATTGTGTCCTTAACATCTCCTCTGTTAACTTCTATCTCATTTAGTGTATACACTGGTGCCTCTCCTTCTATGTTCCTAGACTGATAAATTATTTCTCTCGGGCCAAACCTAGTACCAGGCATGTTAAACACAGTAGAGTCATAAGGAACAGGAATAATAACATACTTTGCTTTACTGTAATCTATTTCAGATTGAAGAAATGTAGACGGAGGACCTTCCCACGCAATCATGAACCATAAAAAGTGTTTGTGTTTATATTTATTACGGAAAGCCTTAAATAAACAGAAAACCAATCCCACACATGGACATTGTATGTGCTGGAGACATAACTCTAGACATTGTAAATTATAACATCCCTAAAAAGAACGAGATAGTCATAAGTGATGTTTCTATGAACGTAGGTGGAAATGCAGCAATAACAGCAGTTGCTTTGGCCTCTCTGGGGTTAAACGTAGGACTTGTTGGGTACGTAGGCAATGACCCAATAGGTAAATACCTTTTGGATAAAATAAAGTCGTATGGTGTAAGAACGTTCATAAAGAAGGTTAATGAGCCTACATCAATTTCAACAGTGCTTATCAAGGGCAACGATAGAAGGATTGTGAACAGTATAGGAGCAAATAAACTCATACCAAAAAAATTACCAAGAGCAAAAGCTGTGTTCATAGGAGGCTACGTGTTAACACATAAAGCCCTAAACTTAGCAGACGGATACAAGTTAAGATTCACTGACATTGGAGCTGTTAACAAAAAGCACAAAATAACAAAGTACATGAAATCCTACATAAGAACATTCAACTTTGTCTTTGC
>CAZCWL010000014.1:0-6758 GCA_964502435.1 Candidatus Woesearchaeota archaeon
CTACCAAATGGATCCACATCAATGTAATCAAACTTTGTATCCAATGTGTACAATAGCCTGTTAGCATCCATGTTGTAAACATCAGCATGCATACCATTTATTTTAAGGTTCTCCTTAATGTCTTCATACGCCTTAGAATTCCTATCATTGAACACAACATCAATACCGTGCCTTAAAAGTCTGAGTCCACGGACACCAGTTCCAGCAAGCAAATCAATTGCTTTTTTGGGTTTAAGTGCAACAATAAGTGATTCACAAACATCTCTATTCAGAACCTGATGTGGATTATAAAAAACAGGAAGTCTAGACGTGATCTTACCCGGATAAGTTCTTATTTTAATACCTCTCTCTTCAACAATCATAAAGAAATAGAATACTACTCATTTAAAAGCTTCACTGGAGCGTTGATAGCTTGACCAGGCAATGGTTTATCCAGCTTGACAATAACTTTACCTTTTGTACCATGTGGCTTGGTTATCACACCTTCAAATCCCTTACCATACTCAACTACTACCTTCTTACCAACCAACTGTTGAGCCTCAGATCTAGAACTTGCAGCATCAACTATAATCCTACGAGTGTCTTGCGTGTGTCTACCCCTCTTATACGATAGAACCTTCATAAACCACACCTCCTAACGCTGTCCCAGTTCATCTTCTATAATGTGGTTTATGTCTTCATGTTTTTTTGTCTCAAACTCAACTATCTTATCTTCCCTTGGTTTTATCACTTTTTCTTTCGATACACCTCTCTCTTTCTCAGCAATCTCAAACATGTACGATTCTCCTTTCTTCTTTCTTATGTCCTTAAGAAGTTTTGTCATCAACTCAACAAACTTCTTTGCTTTCTCTTTGTAATCAAAGAATGTCTTAGCATCTACCTTTTTTATGTCTCCATGTTCTACCTTCTTGTAGAATGTATGAACATCCTTAGCAATGTCAACAGCAGACTTATTGACTAACTTATACTCCTTCATCAAAAATCTTTCAACAAAGGATGGGACTTCATTCGGAGTTGGCGGACGATAACCCAACTCCATGAGTACAGCTTGAGCAGATGAAACAACAGCTTGATCTAATGCACGAACCATCTGAAATTTTATTTCATCCTCAACAGACTTAATAAGCCTATTCGCAATGTTGATATGCTTATCAACAGCTTCCTTCGACGGGTATATCATACCTGCTTTAAATAACATCTGGATAGGTAAGAAAAACCCTGTGTCATAAAGAACTATTCCATCTCTTAACACATTAAATATAACTGGATTGCCCTCTCTTATCATCTCCCAGAACTCAGTAAGCAAGTAAGGCTGAGGGTGCAAAGTCCTGGATTTATACTTTTTTGATATGGGATAAGCAGCCTCTACAAGCTTCTGGAATAGCCTTTCCTTAACTTCAACTCTCGTCATTGTTCTTACATCAGTATCATCTACAATGACTGCAAGATCAATATCAGAACCAGACTTCTTTCCTTTCCCGGTTACGTTGCTTCCCCAAACAACAACAGCCTTTATGTACTTCTCAAAATGACGAAGTATAGCACCGATGTATGTATTTATTGCCTTTATATCCTTCTCTGGTAGTTTGCCTTTAAGTGGGCTCTTCTGCTTCTCCTTAAAGTACTTTAGAACAAACTCCTTTTCAGATTTGGTTAAAGTTTTACCTTTCTTTAACTTCTCTTCAATTTTCTTAATCTTCTCTTCAGGTGTCAACTTTTTAGCCATGAATACATATACTACTACAGGTTTAAAAACATTGTGATAAAACTTAAATTATTGAGAATAACAGAAAACTCATGAACCACGAAGAAGTTGAAAGCCTTAAACGCGAAAGAAGAAAGATAAACCGAGAAATAAGAAGCGTATTAAAAAACATAGGCAAAGAAGAAAACTGGCAAAAGGTAATGGAAGTTAAGCACACTTATATTGAACCATCATTAACCCAATCCACATACATGTTTTATAATGATGAGGATCCAGTAGAAAAACTAGCAGAGCTTGTGAGAAGAAAAGAAGAAATAAACAAAAAATTGGAATCCAAAAAGTTTAAAAATGGGAAACCACTTAAAAGTAGTAACGTAGGTGATGATAAAATGGCAAATGGAAACGACACGCAATTGGTTCCAGTAGGTAAAAAGAATGCTGGACAGCAACAAGATATTACACAACCAGATAACCAGCAGATCCCATACAAAGCACTAGAAAGCTTACTTGACAAATCCCCATACACTGTACTTGCAGCAGAAGCACTAAGAATACCAGGCGTATTCCCATACCTTAGTGCTATTGCAAGCAAAAGCGGGATTAACATAGAGGCTCCTCTAAGAACATATGCTGCACTCGCAGCAAAATGTTTGAACGAGCAAGGTCTAAAAAAGGTATTTGTGGACCCACTAGGTTACCTAAGCGAAGTAGATACATTAAGTAAGTGGCCACAAGCCCAAAAGACATTAGACAGCTTGCTTCCAAAATTGCATGCAACTGATGTTCTCGAGGCACTTGCGCATTGGTATGGAATAATGCTATATGATATGCAAGAGCCAGAAATAGAAAACGCTGGAAGAAAAATGGCTGAAATGGTTGGTTAAAACTTTTTCTTCTTAATTTCCTTCTCAACTCTTTGTACGAACTTTTCTACTCTCTGCCTTAAAACTTTAAGTCTGCTTAGGTCCACATCTTTCAACTGTACGTGAACTATCTTCTTCATAAGTGTCTTAACCTCGTTGTACAACTTAATGTCATTCTCTTTAAAGAACTTAATCTTCCTCATGTACTTAGTCATCACCTCTGGAGACGGTGGACTGTATCCATGTTTCATAACAACAGCATGAGTAGCATCAACCATTGCCCAATACAGGTCCTCAACCACACCAAACAGTTTCATCTTTAATCTATTCAAATGGTACGGTGCTCGCATCATAGCATTGAAAACTGCTTCCTCACTAGGTCTTATTTTACCAGCAGCTAAAAGTTTTCTCATCGGCTCAAAGAAGTTTAACTCGTCTATCAATGGTATTCCAACCCTTAGGAAATTGATAACTGCTGGTTCACCAACCCTAATACTGTCCCACACACTAGTCAACGTTAATGTAGTTGCATGAATTCTCTTGTAGTCTTTCTTACTCAAAATTAATTTTCCCAACTCAAGCCTGTAATAATCAGTAAGTTCTTTTGTCATAGGGGTAGAGACGTTATCAACTATAATCACTACATCTATGTCTGATCCCTTTTTCTCCTTACTCTTTGCAACACTACCAACTAAAACAACTGTTTTCACCAGACCTTTAAACTTTGAGTACAACTCAGCTGCAAAGTTCGCAGCTATGGTTCTACTATCCATAATCATCCCTCCTTTTTCAACTCATTGGAGCACCACTAAACCCTTGTTTCTTTCCTGTGTATGCGCCAAACACAGGTTCAACACCTGAAAACGATAAATATCCTGTCTCTAAATAACCAGAGTACAAGCTCCCTCTTGGTGGAGGCGTCTCCTGATAAGCAACATCAAGTATACTCCCAAAATCTGTCCAAGACTCACTAGGAGCTGCAGAAAGATAACTCACTGAAGGGCCAAATGGATGAGGTGATATTCCTTTTGAACTTTCCCACAGCTCCTCACTCCCTCCTGTTTCAAGTATCATTCTTCCTTTATACCCTTTTTTCTCTAACATCTCCAAAGCCTCTTTTATGTTGGCATTTCCCCAACCAGGAACAAGGTGAGAATCTTCGTAACCAAAGTTGTCTGTCAGATGAACGTGTTTAACCTTTGGTAAGATCTTCTCCATCTCCTTCTTGATCTGCTCATCAGTGTAACCATACCTTTTAAGTAAATTAATGTGACCAACATCAAGTGTAACACCTATCAAATCCTTAGCTAACTTCTGCGCCTCTTCTTTACTGAGTTTCTTATCTTTTACAAGCTTATCAGCAAACCTTTTCCTAGCTTCATCAACTAACTTAGAAAGGTCTTCTAACCTCCCACCAACAATAAATGGATACGGATTCTCCACTACTACAACAGGGGACTTTTTACCATACTTCTCATACCCATAGTAAGCGCTCTCTGCTATAGTTTCACTTGCTTTCTCACGCTCGTAATCCACAGCAGGCACAATAATATCAGATGTGTCTTCAGGATAAACAACACCAAGTCTTAATAATCTACCTCTCAAAAGCCTTTTATCTCTCTCTACCATCTCCTTATACTTTTCAGGGTTTTTATCCTTAAGATGGGCATAATGTTTTTTTGCCTGCTCTTCAATGTACTTTTCATAAGATCCATACTCTTTCTTTATTTTGTCCAAAAACTTGTCAACACCTCCTGCCTTTCTAACCTCTGGAACATACGACTCAACAAGCCTTTTAACCTTGTCAACCTGATCATTAAGCTGCTCCTCAATTCTCTGCAAAGTAGAAGCAACATGAGCATACTCCTTTGCTAAACGAACATCACGATGTATGCTCTCCTTCAACTCACCAGACAAATGCCCTCTAAGAATATCATCTTTGTACTTATCAAACAAAGGACCAAGTGCTTCTCTCAACATTCCTTCAAATATCTTCTTAGAGTGCTCAAGATCACCCAATCTTTGGATTTCTTGTGTTAGTATCATTTGTTTAGCTTCTCTTACCACATCCTCAGTGGATTTTCCTTCTTCTGCACGCACAGGATAAAACCTTCCAACATCCTTACGCACATAACCTTTAACCTCAGTACGCTCAGGAGTACCAATCTCGTCCACTACCATCTCAGAAGCATGAACATTAACAGGAGTATTTGGTCCTCCAACCTTGTAAGCAATGTCTACCATCTGTTTCAGCCGCTGTTCCTCACCAATCCTTGTAGCTTCAGAATAACCATCAATAAGCCTACTGTAGCCTGCAAGGTTGACAACAGGTGCGTGAACAGAAGGTTTAACACCAGTAAGCTTTGCCAACCTAGCCATCTCATCATAGTACCACTTAGGCATCTTCTCAACAATCTGAGGAGAAAGAAGCTGTAATTCAATGTTCTTAACACCCCAATTTATGTCTGTGTTCATCTCTAACAACTGGTCCCTACCAGGGTGCGAAGCAGCACCTAACGCACTAAACGGTAATTTAAGATTATCTGGTCCAGATAGCATATACTTACCTTTAAATTCCATAATAAATCATTAGCAATTCTCATTTATATGTCTACTCATAGTGAGTAAGAATACGCTGGTTTTTCTGTTCATCAACTATCTTCTGCTGGGATATAATTTCCTCTATCCCTGCTACCTCACTAACAAGATCACTAGTAATGGGATCAAACCTATCACTCAGATCAATAACACGCTGCTCTTCTTGCCTAACTGTTTCACCTGCAACAGGAGTTCTCTCCTCACGTACATACCGCTCAACAAGAGATTGGTAGTGCTGCTCTGCTTGTGATGTCTCAGCAGCAGAAGGCTGTTCAACAGGAACATAAGCAGGAGAACCAGGCTCAGCATCGAAATAGGTCTCTAAGTCAGCCTCAGTAAACTTATCTTCCTGTTCAAACCTGGATATTATTTCCTCTAGGGCCATATAAAATAAAGAACATAAAAATGTAAAAACTTTACTACCTGAACCTTCTTATTGCTGGAGAGCCACACTTCGGACAAGCACCTGGTCTACCAGTACCATAAGGCTCATCCCACTCATAACCACAAGACAAACAGACAAATCTCCTTGACTGAACAAGTTTGTAGTTACCACCTTGTATCCTTATGGCCTTACCCTGAACAAGAGCTTCTGCAATTTTCTTCCTAGCAGAACTAAGTAGGCGATTAAATGTTGGCTGAGATATATTCATCCTGGAAGCGCCTGTAGCCTGATCCAGACCAAGAAAATCACTTATCCTAAGCGCCTCAAATTCGTCCAAAGTAAGAATAACTTCATCACTAGCACTAGGTGGGGAGAAGTACGTTATATTTGGACTAAAACATATCCTTCTCCTACGCCTAGGTCTAGGCATTTGACACACTCTCCACAGCTTGTTTAACTGTTCCTGTCATGATCTTGTACTTCACACCACGTGACTGTAAGACATTGACAAAGTTGGGACCTACTTGCCCTACTATAACTAACTCAACACCTTCATCAGCAAGTAACTGAGCCATTGCAAACCCTGCTCCACCTCCAAACATAAACGGGTTCTTAATCTGCTTGACAAGCTTCCCATCCTCAAAGATGAGATAGTATGGTGATCTCCCACTAGCACTACTTATATGTGCATCCAGATCTGGCTTTTCAGCAGCCACAGCTATTTTCATAGATACCCCCTCCTTTCAACACATTCTATAATCAGACCTTGAAAAACTGAAACAAAAATCATAACAACAGTTAATATAACAGTATAAACCCAACCAAAGTAATAAACAATCACTGGTAACATCGGAATCTTAACCGCACGGTTGTACAAGAACGTTGCTATAAAACCATAATCAATCCCTTTCTCTCTCAAATTTTTAAGTAGTGGATACCACATGTAAATTGGTCCTGTTGAGAGTATACCTGTAATGACAGCTACTATCCATCTCTTAGCAGCATGTGCCTCAACAATGTGTCGCTGTATCCATTCAGGGGTGATATACTTGTTTGTTACTGCCATGACAGCAAACACAATAAATATCACGTAGGATAGCTTAACCAACGTTTTCCCTGCAAACTTTAATGGTGTTACAACATCGTATCCAAGCATAAATAATACAACATACAGTCCAATTACGCCTAGCAAAAAGTACCAAGCTGC
>CAZCWL010000014.1:6858-12559 GCA_964502435.1 Candidatus Woesearchaeota archaeon
ATAATTGCTATCTTTGTATTCATTCTAGCTCCCTCAATCTTTGCTCAATTGCTCTCTTCTGTGCTTCTAACATTGCTTTTTCCTCTTCCTTGGTTAATCCTCTGTTCCAAAACCAACCGAACCTTCTGCCGAACCATCCACGTATACCTGCTCCGCAAGGCCCAAGTCTCCTACCAACAGGTCCTGTTCCGTATGGTCCTGTTCCATCACCAAAAGGCATATTATCACCCCCTCTTTTGAATATTTATTCATTATTAATTATGAATAATAATTTATAAACCTTTCGGTTAGAACTACAATTCTTCAAGCACCTTTGAAACAATACTGTAACAAGACATCTTCTTAACACGTTCTTCTAACTTACGCTTAAACTCATCATCGTAAGGATACAAAGAACTAAAAGCTGCTATAACAATGAAATCCTCCACGTGTTTAGGAGGAACACCCAATCTTCGTACTAGCTCACCAGCCGCTTTAGTAGCCAGGTCTAAAGAACCCGTGTGTAAGCCAACGTAATACGCTATATCTGACAGGTGCTGCTTATCTAACAGATACTGCTCCATGCCAAAATCCTACAATTCTATTATTATAAACATTTCTGCTCAGTTCTGCACATTTAACTTTATAAAAACGTTTCGGGACGCAATTAGGCATAATTTATTAGAACAGAAAAGTTTAATAATAACCAGTTTTAGGAATTTGTTGGTGATGATCCATGGGTTTGTTTGACAAGTTTAAAAAGAAAGATGAAGAGATTCCTGACTTACCTGACATTGAAGAAGAAGAGATACTCCCATCAGCTCCTAATTTCCCAGAATTACCTCCACAGCCTCAATCACCACAAATAAAACCTCAATTTCCACCGTCTCAACCTCCTACTCCACAAGCTCCTCCTGTGCCTCCAGCACCACCTACACGTCAAGCTCCTCCAGCACCACCTGCTCCACAATTTCCTCCAGCGCAACCTAACCAACCAGTTAACCCTCCTCCTCCAATACAACCAGAGCCAATAGCTCCGGTTCTGCCTCAGCCAATCCCACCAGAACACAATATCCCACAGCCAGTTCCAAAAGAGTCGATGCAGAGGACAAGGATAGAAGATCGAATAGATCAGCTAGAGCAAAAGATAGACAAGATAAATCAAAAACTAGACGCACTCATCCAAAGAATAGGAACAAGCTAGGGATAGACAATGAATTTCTTCTACACTTACTTTATATGTCCCATAATAGGAAAGTGCCCCGGGTATAACATCTTCAACACTACTCTTTATGCTCTTGTGTCTATAATTACTGTTTACTTAATCTACAAGTATGCAAGAAAAAGGTATAAATTTGACATGAAGTTTGTCTATGCAGTATTACCATTTGTTGTGCTAGGATCCCTTATAAGAGTGATGGTCGATGCTAACATCTACCCATACACATTTTGGACAGTAACACCAGGTATATGGTTTGTAATGCTTATATTTGGACTAATAAATATTGAATTAGGGAGAAAAATAAGCAAGAAAGATTATTGGAAGATCTCTTCACTTGCCCCTGTCATAATCATACTAACAATACTACCAAATATCGCATTAAGAAACATATTTGGTGGTGTGTTAGTTCTAGTATTCTGGTCTGCGTTTACAATACCTTTCTTATGGATGTATGCTATTAAGAAACTTGACGTATATTCATTACTTGCCATAGCCGCACAGATGTTTGATGCTAGTGCTACTTTTATCTCAATCCAGTTCTTTGGCTACGTGGAGAAACATGTTCTACCAACGTTTTTAATAAACTTGTTGGGACCATGGGCAATGTTCGCGCTGAAATTAGCTGTAGTACTACCAATCATATACATAATAAATAAAGAGACCAAGAACAGCCTTGCAAGAGGGTTAAAGATCACAATAATGATTCTTGGAATGGCAACAGGAATTAGAGATTTCATAAGATTGATTATGTTAGTTTAATATGGAATGTTCTCTCTATCTTTTTAACAAGCTTCTCTGGAGCAGCAGACACTCCCTTCTCAACTCTACGTATCAAGCCTGGTTTTTCATTTATCCTCTTTGCAAACTCTTCTACACTGAGATTTAAACTCTCTCTAAGCTCTCTTATCTTCTCGCCATAATCCTCTGTATCAAAATCTAGCTCATCAGAAGATTTGTTAGAAGATTTAACCAGCCGACCAAACTTCCTACAGTGAGAACAAACCTTGTACTCTAATCCATCAATCTCAACTAAGTAAAGTCTGTCTACGTCTCTACCGCAAAGTTCGCATTCCATTACTCCTCGCCGAACTCAGACTCCATTGTCTTTATGTCCTGTTCGTACATCAAGCAATCATTACAAACCTCTCTTTCCACGTCTCCACACTTCTTACAGAACCTTGCACCACAAACTTTGCACCTGTAAGTCTGCTTAACCTTCCTGCCACAAATATCACACCTCGGCATAGTTCACTATGGTGATATTTCCTATATATATAATTTTCTGAGAACAGGTTCTGTAAACTTTTTCCGAAGGAAAAGTTCGAGGCGAAGCCGAGAAAGTTGGCGGGCGGTAGGTTTTTAAATTTTGAAGCATTCTTTTAGCCTATGAAATCTTTTGATACTTATGCAAAAAAATTAGATTCAATAGTTACCAAGTTACCTACCTATGGTCAATATCATAAAATTATAAAAGAAGCATGGGAAAGAGAAGGAAAGTCTCTATATGCGTCTGATATATTTACTGATTTTACCAGAGAGTTGAAAAATATTTTGAAATATCTAGAAGCAGGGGATGTTAAAGATTACAGATGGCACGGATATGTTGCAGCAGTAATATTTAAACCAACAAAGAGTCCATATTTTAGACTTGGTTTGTTTGGGAAATGCGAAAATGTACCTGTTAATGGAGATTTAGAAGCAGTTATTGCTATTGGTTTTGATGAACTTGGCGACTATGAAGACGGTGAAAGACCAGAGCTTGTAGTTTATTACCTAAATAGGAATTTCAGGAATGATAATCCTTTCTCTCATACAGACATAGATTTATACAAACCAGAAGACTGGAAAAATACTTTAAATGAATTTTTTGACATGTCAAAAGTTAGATGATATTATTGTTAAATTAACCCCTTGCTTCATCAAAATTACTTCAGCTTCTGGAATTCTAGCACCGGCCACTTTTTTCCTGGAAAATCTGTATCAAGTACTGCAAAGTATCCTTTGTAAAATGCTCCTGGGTTTATAACATGCCATCTGTCCACTTCACCTGTAGGATACTGCCTTCTCAGGAACACATTGAACACAGAACCATCTCTTGCTTCATATATCTTTACTCCTCTTACTGGATCCCAATAAGCATAGCGTGGCTCGTGATCGTGTCCTCTAACCATAATTCTATACCTTTTACGCCTATCCCTAGCTTCCTTAATTCTCATCACTCTAAAGTTTCTCTCGTAGTCTTCTTTTGTATCCAAACGGTACCACAGATCTTTTAAATGCTCTGGACAGTTAGGGTAACTTGACAAGTTGCCAGCGTAAGCACCGTGCATAGTTATTACCATATACTCCTTACCAAACTTTCCTTCATCTAAATAAAAGCTTTTTCTGTGTGGGCCAGTCACTAGATCATAGATGTAGTCATAGGCCCCTGGATCTCTCCTTAGATCATCATGAAGCTCTTGGATTGTCTTGCCTTCTTCATACAACACTCTTGAATACCCCGGAAGATTATTAAGAACCGCATGGTCATGGTTTCCAGGAACAGTTACAACAGATATACCTTCACTTAAAAGTTTCTTCTCTAACCCTCTAAATTGGTTGATTGTCTTTGTCTGGTCAAAGTCTCCAAGTGACACTAGAACATCTATATTCTCTCTCTCCAAAACTTTATACAAACCACTCAAATCTGCTCCGTGGAAATCCCCAACGATAGCATATCTCATATTAACCACCTTGCAGTAGTTACTAATTTCTAATATTTAAATATTTCGATTTACTCAAAAACAACCGAAAAGCTATTATATAGTAATAATCGTATATAGGGCATGATGCGTCCCTGTCAGTAAACTAAAAGTGTACAATGATCTAACTAATTCTCTAGAGGAGTTTAAGCCGATAGGAGACACAGTAGGTATGTACGTGTGTGGTCCAACAGTTTATGACTACGCACATATAGGGAACCTTAGAAGTGCCACATCATTTGACGTAATATATAGGTACTTAAAGTTCGCAGGCTACAAAGTAAAGTACGTCATGAACATAACAGACATAGATGACAAAATGATAAAAAAAGCAAACGAAGAAAAAACTACAGTAAAAGTTCTAGCAGAAAGGTATGAAAAAGCATTTATCGAGGACATGAAAACTGTAGGTAATCTCATTCCTGATATTATGCCAAGAGCAACAGAGCATATACAAGACATAATAAACACAATCCAAAAGATAATAGACAATGGGCATGCATACGTTGTAAATGGAAACGTCTACTTCGACGTAAGATCATTCAAGGACTATGGAAAACTATCAAAAATCAAACTAGATGAGCTTGAATCAGGCGCAAGAGTAGAGCCAGATCCAAACAAGAAAAACCCCTACGACTTTGCGTTGTGGAAAGCAAAAAAACCAGGAGAACCGTACTGGGACTCACCATGGGGACCTGGTAGACCTGGATGGCACATAGAATGTTCTGTTATGAGTACAAAGTACTTAGGCCAACCATTTGACATACATGGTGGTGGAAAAGATTTGATATTTCCCCACCATGAAAACGAAATAGCTCAAGCAGAGGCAGCAGAAAACAAGCCATTTGTAAAGTACTGGCTACACAATGACTATGTAATGGTTAATGGTAAAAAAATGTCAAAATCACTTGGAAACTTCATAATCGCCAGAGATCTCTTCAAGAAATGGCATCCACAGATTGTCAGATATTTGATCGTATCTGCACATTACAGAACAGAGATCAACGTAAGCAATGATCTCTTAGAGCAATCAAGGCAAGCGTTAAATTCCCTAAGAGAAACAATAGACAACATCGACTTCTACATGAAATTCGTAGACGATGGAGAAGAAAAGTACAAAGACAGGGTGGAAGAATTCATGGAAGCGTTCATCAATGCAATGAATGAAGATTTCAACGCTCCAAAAGCGATGTCAGTAATTCACGATTTTGCATCGTTCATAAATACACATCTTGAGAACAAAGCAACCTTGAAGATGTTCAGGGAAAAGTTCACCAGCATGCTTTGGGTATTTGGACTACTCCAAGACTACAAACTACCTGAAATCCCAGAGGAGATAAAAAAATTACTAGAAGAGAGAGAAAAGTACAGAAAAAACAAACAATGGAATAAAGCAGATGAGATAAGAGAAATAATACGCAAAAAAGGATATGAGATACAGGACACTAAGTTCGGTCCAAAATGTTCGAAACCTTTTTAATTTTTAAAACCGAATTAAAAATTACGCGGGGGTGGCAGAGAGGCTATGTGACCGGCTGCAGAACTGGTGTGCTGATAAAAAGATGATGTGCAGACACCGGTTGACGGGGGTTCGAATCCCTCCCCCCGCTTTAATTCTGGCATAAGATTTGTTTTAGTTTGTCTCAGATAGTATAGCATGCTCTATCTCAGACCTAATAAGTGTCACGCAATATGCCAGTAATCAATAATTTTCGCTGGGCCATACCAAGTCAGGAACCAAAACAAAGACGAAACTAAA
>CAZCWL010000015.1:0-11074 GCA_964502435.1 Candidatus Woesearchaeota archaeon
ATATTGCAATGAGTCCACACTTCTTACAAACAGGTAGTTTTATGTTGTCTGAATCAAATCTCTCCTTAAGAGCAAGAGCTGCACCTTGCGCTACAAAACAATCTTTTTCCATCTCTCCTAGTCTTAACCCTCCTTCTCTAGCCTTACCTTCTGTTGGCTGACGCGTTAGAAGTTCAACAGGGCCTCTTTCCCTCGCATGAAGTTTATCAGCAACCATGTACTTTAACCTTAAGTAGTACATATTACCAATAAATATCTGCGCTTTCATCATCCTACCTGTTTTACCATCGTAAAGAACTTCAGCACCATTGTCCTTGAATCCTAACCGCTTAAGCTCCTCTCTAAGATCAAACTCTTCCTCGCCGACAAATCCTGTCCCATCAACAAACCTACCGCCCAATGCACCAACCTTACCACCTAACAACTCAAGTAGATGGCCAACAGTCATTCGGGTAGGTATTGAGTGGGGAGAAAAGACAATGTCAGGCACAATTCCCTGTGATGTAAACGGCATATCAGCATGAGGAACAAGCAAACCGATGACTCCTTTCTGTCCATGTCTCGAAGCGAACTTGTCTCCTATTTCAGGAACTCTTGGATCTCTAACCTTTACCTCTACCATCTTATTCCCATCTTCTGTCTCAGTGATGAGCACGCTCTCAACAATACCTTTCTCTCCAGGTTTAACAGAAACAGATGTTTCATTCCTTGACTCAACACCTATCTTGAACTCCTCCAGTGACGTTAGAAATCTAGGAGGTGAAGTCTTACCAACTAACACATCTCCAGGACTAACCGAGACTCCAGGAGGGACAACACCATCGTCTTGAAGTAACGAGTAATCTTCCTCTGCCCTGTACCCTTGAACAGATTTATCAGGTATACCTATCTCGTCTACTTGGCCTCCAGGATATCTCAACGCCTCTGCCCTATAAGGAACAAATTTAGAGGCCCTAAATAATCCCCTATCAACAGAAGACTGATTAACAACAATAGCATCATCCATATTGTATCCATCATAAGGCATTATAGCAACAACAACATTCTGTCCAGCAGGATGTAAATCGTACTTTATGTAATCGTATATATCTGTTTTAACAATAGGTCTCTGTGGGTAATGAAGCACACTTGTGTCAGTATCAGATCTCACAAGGTAGCTTGTGGAGTATAATCCTATAGCCTGCTTTATACCTTTTGAACCGATAAGAACACGAGGAGCAAGGTTGTGCTCTGGATAAGGAAGCATTGCAGCTTGAGAACCAAATATTATAAGTGGGGACATTTCTAGATGTGTATGTCTGATTGTGAGCTCATCTTCAGAAAGAGCTATTAAAGCGTCTTCCTCCTCCTCTGCGTCTAGGTACTCTATTATTCCCTGCTCAACCAGATCATTAAATGTAAGAACACCTTTTTCTAGCTGTTCAAGATGGTCATGAGTTAACCTTGACCTACCTTCTTCAACTATTATCAAAGGTCTTCTAGCTCTGCCTTGTTCGCTGTAGATGTATACAGCATTCTCCTCCACTGCATTTCGTATGTTAACCTCAGATGGTACATACTTATCTCTCCTAGCTCTCCTGACAGCCTTAACAAAGGATTCAGCATCGTCTACATAACCTATGATAACACCATTAAGGTAAACATCAATCGAACCATTACTCTTCAGCCCATACTTTGAAAGCAGATTAGCAAGCTTTTCGTCGCTTAGAGTTGGCTCGGTTGAAACCTCTGCTGTTATTGCAAGGTTCTTTCTAAGACCTATGTTAGGGCCTTCAGGCGTCTCACTAGCACAAAGGAATCCCCAGTGTGTTGGATGCAAGTCCCTTGCCTCGAAGTTCTCCCTTGACGAAGTCAAGGCCGACACAACCCTACGAAGATGTGAAACCATTGCAAAGTAGTTGGATCTATCAAGAGACTGTGAAACACCTTCTCTGCCACCTATCCACTGTCCTGTAGCCATAGCACTCATTATCCTTGATGTAAACATCTGGGACCTAACAATAGACCTTATCGTAGGAGACTTACCACGCTTAGTTGTTCTCTCATAATTATACTTAATATCTCCTTTTAACATCCTAAACGCGTATCTAAACAAAGCTTCCATAAGATCGCCAGCAAGTCTAAGACGCTTGTTGGAGTAATGATCTTTATCAGTCGGAGGTAAATCTCCATACGACACAGAGAGAAGTTTCTTAACTGCCTTCGCTAGAAAGACAGCCTTTGCATACCTTGATTTTGCATCATGGCCTATGTGTGGCAAAAAGTAATTGTCTATAGCTTCTTCTCCTCTCTCCACTTGTACACTTTCTGATTGAGAGAAGCCCATTTTCTTACCTACGAAGGCGAGAGCCTCTTGCTGCTTCCTTATTGATTTGGACTCATAAAGATTTATGTACAAATCTGTTGAGAATTTCTGATCTGTTGAGACTAACTTTACTATCTCTGAGTCTTTTGTTATTCCTAAAGCCTTCATGAACACAACAAATGGTATCTTTTCTGCCCTTGGGAATGTAACATAGATCATTCCATCCTTTTCCCGTGTTATTGAATGTGGTATCTTGTACTGACCGTCATCTGAGTATATTCTCGCCTCATGAGTTACTTTTCCTGTCTTGACTGGCTCGACAAACACTTTGTTAGAGGCTAAGTCTTCTATTATAACAACTACTCTCTCAGTTCCGTTTATAATAAAGTATCCACCAGGGTCATTTAAATCCTCACCAAGTTCAACTAATTCCTGCGGTGTTTTATCACTTAGAACACATATTGAAGATTTGAGCATCACAGGTAGAGAACCAATTTTTATCGTCTCCTTTTCTATTTCTTTTCCATCCTCAATTATAGAGACTTCCAACATAACTGGAGAACTATAAGTTGCCTGCCTGCGCCTACATTCTAGTGGAGTGCTGCTCCTTCTTGTCCCGTCTGCTTCTACCAGCGTTGGCTCTTCAAGCCATATCTTTCCAAACTTAATCTCAACGCTTTTAACTCCCCTTGGAGTTATATCTGGTATGATCGAGCCTTCTTCATCAACAACTTTTTGCATACCATAATTAACAAACTTATTGTAAGAATCAACATTAAACCCAACTAAAGACTTGTCTCTAAAGTAAGCATCCAATAGTACTTTTGACCTCTTCTTATCAATAGGTTTTATCATCGTATCACTACCCTGTAATAGACAGATTTTCCAGCAGTAGGACTATCCCTTACAATCTCTACCAAGGTTCCAGGTTTAAGATTGAGCTCAGCAATCATAGGGTCTTTCCTCTTTATCTTTGGAAACTGTTCCTCAGTAGCGTTATACTTATCTAGTATTCTCTTTTTCTCTTCATCGTTCAAGACCCTAAATTCAGGGACAAACACATGTTTTCTTACATCAACCACTTTCCCACCATCCAGTGGGCCTGGGGGGATTTGAACCCCCGACCTTCGGCTTTCTTCAAATAGTATTAAAAGGCCGCTGCTCTACCAGACTGAGCTACAGGCCCATGTATAACTAAGATGACTAACAATTGAATAATGATTTTCGCCAAGCATCACTAACCATCTCAACAGTTTTGTTTATATAGTTTTCGTGTAATTTAATGTGAACTAACCTTTTTTATTTATAAACATTTCGGTTTCAAGACCACAAAATTAAAAAATCAGAACGATAGAATCTAGAAACATGAAAAAGCTAGACTCTAATCTAGTAGAACTACTGGCAAAGAACGAGAGATGGAATGAAGTGGATAACATTATGGAAGAATACAGAGAGTTAACAGAGAGGTTAGAAGTCGATAGATTAGAAGTCCAAGAGCTGTTTTATAGAATAATAAACTATCTCAAATCTGATGATCCTAACTTAAGAGACCTTGGTGCTACTTACGTAATGAACACGAGCCGAGAGTTATACTGGAAGATCCCTGTAAGAATAAGGAAAAGGATAAGAAGTGCTTTGAAAGGAAAGAAAAAAAGAACAGGTGTGTATGATGAAAATTTCTATGTAGCATTCAGAGCAGCTTGCGCTGTGGTAGAACATGACATGTTTAATGTGGGGGATGTATTGTTCCTCGAAAGAATATTAAAGAGAGGTTCATATGACCCAGAAGTTAGGGACATAGCACTAACTTATCTGGAAAAATTAAAGAATTACAAGAAAGTATTTTGAGTGTTAAAGCTGTGCCGGATTAAAACCTTCTGGCACCTCTGGCTTAGAAAGATCCTTTGACGGTTTAACTTGTATCTCAGTGTGCTCAACAGGTTCTGTTGGTCTATTTGCAGACCCTCCAAGAACATCTCTAAGTATTGTGTCAACACGCTTGTTTGTGTCCAGTGCAAGCTTCTCTAATATCTCCTTGTAGTTAGCCTCAGCTTTTTTAAAGCATTCCATACACATCGGCCCCTTGTAAAATTCTACCCTAGGACCAAACTTTATGCCCATTTCTATAGACAGTATCTTTGTACAATGGTCACACACATCCTTGCCACAAACAGGACATGCTCCTGAAGCTATCCTCTCTTTGCACACATCACATATAGTAACAGTCACCTTTGCCATAATCCCCTCCTCCTTAGTTAACTAGTATATTAACAGCATTAGACCTCCTTCTGTATTCTTTTCTATCCAAAACAAACTCTACAACAGCAGGAGGAATATGATATTTCCCCTTTAAACCTATGGTTGTTTTGAACCTGTAAGTTAAAACTAACTCTTCGCCAGGAGACAAATCATCTATCACCCACTTTACGAATTTATCTTTACCCTTTGACACAACCTTGCCAGAAACTGTTCCAAACGAACTAACATCGGTTGCGAACGCTGGCAGTGGATCCAAAACCTCAATGTTTGAAAGTTTCTTGTTGCCCATATTCTTGATGCGGACAAGCATCTTCGCAGTGACTTTGTTATCCTCTATTCTATAGTCAAATATCTCCTTTTCAACCTTTAGTATTATGTGTCTAAACCAGAAGTATGTCATAAATAAAAATAAGAGTACAATTACAACATAAAACCACGTGTAGTTAATAGTGTAGTAAAATTCAATGGTCTGCCCAGGCATAATGGACTGTACTTGCCACTTTACATAACCACCCTCCACAACCCCACCAGGGGAGTAGGATGTTAAGAACAGTCGATTGAATAATGTTATAGGTAGTGAAACCTCATAGTTTGTGATAAGTGTGTTACCATCATTTGTTACTGCAACTTTACTAATAAGTTTATTCCAATGTGTTTGCTTGGTCTCGGTCAAATTAACTCTCTCAACAGGTAATATCTGAACAGGATAATCCTGCTGTGATGTAGCATAAGTAGGTACAGTAGCTGTTAAGAAGTACGTCCCAGCAAGAACATGTCTTGGAACATAGACAGACAGTGTAAACTTTTTATCTCCTGTTGGGATAGTAACTGTTTTTTTTGCTGTTGACACAACATTCTGCTGCTCATCTCTTATATCAAGCACAATATCATTTGTTTTAGGATAGTAAAGATTAGACACGATCACTTCAACAGTCATATTAGTTCCAGGACTAACCTTTGGATTGTAGATTAGGTCCTTGATAACAACCTCTTGAGTACGGGTTATTATCCTAGCAGATAGATAGTAAGTCTCTGAAGAGTTACCGTATGAAACAACCAAAGGAATCTTAAGAGATCCTGGACTTAACTGATCTGGAGTTTTAACTTTGAATCCAACATACTTGGTATCACCAGGATTAACACGGTAAGGAGGATTAGGAGTAAACGTGGACAATCCACTACCACTATAAAATAAATAGACATCAACTGTCGACGTGTCATTGTTCGTAAGGGAGATATTATAATCTAGATAACCACCAGGCAAAGTTGTGCCGTTGATAGTAGTATAGTTAAACACAAGACTATATGAAACTGTAAGTATAAGCATAGACAACAGTAAGATTATTTTCTCTCTCATAAACCATTATAATCGTTTGTTATTTAAATTTGTTGCTATGTTTATTGCGTCTAGAAATTCTTTGACCGCCGTGTCAATCTGGCCTTCTCTGTTTTTTATTATACGTAGAGGGGCGCCAGATAGCAAAGACATAGTTCTTGCTGCACATAACGTTGCCTCCCTTATCACAGATAATGTTTCCATGTTGTCTTTGTCTCTGTTCCTAGTTTTATCTCTCTTTCTCCTTAGCATGATGTCCCTCTCATTAGCGTCTATGACAATAATCATATCTGGCTTTAGAATCCTCAAGATTGAATAAGGGATACCAGGTAGAATATTACCATCTTTGTAAACAACAGCGTGAGTATTGAGTATAACATTCTTGCCCAGAGATCTAAACTTTATGGATAGGGCTGCTCTCTGCTGAATTTTTTTAAACGTTTTCAGGTCTGCTACCCTCTTAAGCTCATCCCTATCTCCAGATATACCTAACTTCTTAGCGTACTTTACCACATAGTCACCATAAACTATGTGCGTGAACCCTTCTAGCCTAGACATAGCTCTGGATATCACAGCGTTTTTACCTGAGGCGCTCATACCAACAACCATAACAAACATGCTGATTCTAGAACACTATTGTTTATAAAGTTCTTTAACTACTAATAGATAGTAACATTTATAAAGGAATAACTCCTAGCTAAATACATGAAAAATAAAATCAATTTGAGAGGTTTGCCAAAGGAACTGCTACCTGAAATAGACAAAATGTTTAAGCGAAAGGTAAGCATTGACAAGAACGAGAGTATAATGAATATAGCAGTACGCATACCAACATTAGAAGCAGTGTTAGATAAGATGTTTAATCATTTAAAGGACATAGAGACACTAAAAGACACGAAAGCGGTTGATCCTGATCTACTTCGATACGAGGAAGAGCTAGTGCGTAGGTACGATGAATTCGCAACAGGATACATTCAAGAGATGAAAAGGTTTGCAAGGGATGTAAACGTAACAAGAAAAGATGTGCTTGAAAATCACATAACACTAGAGAACGTAAATGTTGCATTAAAACTTCTTGACTACGGAGTGAACGTTTTCACAAGTAAGGAAGCAATTAAAACAGCAGAGGACCTCATGAATGGCAAATACAGACCAATATAACACAGAAATCGAAACTTAAATAACCTTTCTATATCTTTATTTTTACATGTGGTACAATCTAAGTGCTAATCAGACAGCAGTTAAACTTAAGACTGACTTGGAAAAAGGGTTAACAGAAAAAGAAGTTGAATTTAGAAAAAAACTGCATGGGTCGAATGAGTTAAAAAAGGGAAGAGAAACAAACCTGCTTGATATCATAATCGACCAATTTAGAAGTAGCGTAGTACTACTTTTAGTTTTTGCAGGCGTGGTGTCATTCTTACTTGGGATGAGGACAGATGCTATGTTAATATTCTTTATACTCACAGCCAATACAGTTATAGGGGTTATTCAAGATTACAGAGCAAGGAAAGCCATAGAGGAATTAAGAAAGTTATCTGCTCCGAAATGTATTGTGATTAGGGATGGTGTTGCCCGGGAAGTAGACCCAAAGGAACTGGTTCCAGGGGACGTCATCATTGTCTCCCAGGGGAACATTGTACCAGCTGATGCAAGAATAGTAGAATGTGACAAACTCTTAGTAGATGAGTCTTTGCTAACAGGAGAATCAAAGCCAAGACCAAAGAGTAGTAGTAAAATAGAAGGGGAGAAACAGATATTTGACCAAACCAACATGTTATTCATGAACACTGTTGTTCTCAAGGGGAAGGCAAAAGCTGTTGTTGTCTCAACCGGAAACAAAACAGAGGTAGGAAAAATCGCTAACAAGATGCTTGAGATCAAACAGGAGAGAACACCACTGCAGAAACAGCTGGATACACTAGGTAAAAAACTAACAATCATCACTACAGGGGTAATAATACTCACATTTATCATTGGGTACATGATCCACACAACTGATATTGTTCACCTGTTCATGCAGTCTGTTAGCTTAGGAGTTGCAGCTATACCTGAGGGCTTACCAGCTGTTGTAACACTAACTTTGGCATTTGGAACGAGAAGAATGCTCTCAAGAAAAGTTCTAGTTAAGAGACTGCCATCTGTTGAGACGCTAGGCTCTGTTGACGTAATATGCACAGACAAGACAGGCACACTGACACAGAACAAAATGAAAGTGAGCTCCATTTTTGCAAGTGGGTGGATTAGAGTTGAGAACGATAAAATAGTACCCGAAACGACAGTCTTAAGTGAAGAGCTAATAGACAAGATTGCTCAGTGCTCATTTTACTGTAATGAATCCAACAGGATAGGAAATAAGTGGATAGGATCACATGTAGACGTTGCACTGAAAGAATTTGGAGAGAAAAACCTTCGTACAAAATGCAAAGTTGTATCCATAGAACCATTTGACCCTGAGAGAAAGATGATGAGTGCCGAATGTGAAGCAAACAAGAAAAAAGTATTATACAAAAAAGGAGCACCAGAAGTGATAATAAAACAGTGTACTAAGGTTTACTACAAGGGAAGGGTTGCCTACTTAACAGACAATGTCAAGAAGATTTACATCGAAGCATACGAAAAGATGAGTTCAAAGGCCCTATACGTCTTAGCACTGGCGCAGGATGATGTTCTTATTGGGCTAGTTGGTATGGAAGACCCTCCTCGAGAAGGAGTAAAAGAGGCTATTAACTCATGCTACAATGCAGGGATAAACGTGATAATGATAACAGGGGACAACATAAGGAACGCAGAGGCTGTAGCTGATAAGGTAGGATTAAAATACAAAAGCTCCGTAACAGGGGATTACGTAAGGAATATAACAGACGAAGAGCTTGAGGAAGTGGTAGAGAAAACAAACATATTTGCTAGAATAACTCCAAGAGATAAATTAAGGATACTAGAAGCACTACAAAGAAAGGGACATATTGTTGCAATGACAGGGGATGGAGTAAACGATGCTCCTGCTCTCAAGAAAGCAGACGTGGGAGTAGCAATGGGCTTAAGAGGAACAGAGGTAGCAAAACAAGCCAGTGACATTGTACTAACCGATGATAACTTTGTAACAATAAAAGAAGCAATAAAACAAGGAAGGACAATATATAATAACATAAGAAAATTTGTTAATTACCTACTAACATGTAACATCGCAGAAGTCTTGGTTGTGCTTATAACATCATTAATGGGATACTTGGCAATAACACCAATACAGATACTTTGGATAAACCTAATTACAGATGGACTGCCTGCTGTAGCCTTGGGATTTGATCCTCCTTCAGCAGACATAATGAGTAAAAAGCCAAGAAAAAAGAATGAGCCAATACTGAACAAGCAGCTAAGGAGAGTAATAAGTGCGATAAGCATAAAGAAGACATTAGTTCTAATTACTCTATTTCTAGCATTCCTTAGATTTGGTATTAAAGAGGCAAGAACGATGTTGCTCATGGGGTTTGTAGTTTATGAGTTGGTTAGAATCGGCGTAATAAAATACCTTGACAAAACTTCATACTGGTCAAACAGAATCCTAGTAGCAGCAGTGATTATCTCACTCGGATTACAAGGACTGATTCTATACACGCCATTGTCTAGACTATTTAGTGTTGTACCCCTTGGATTACCACATTTAGGTGTGCTTATGATAGTAGCTATGTTCGGGTACTGGAGTGGGATATTACTAACAAAGCTTGTTACTAAAGACACAGCACAAGCATAACTATTATAAATAGAGATTTTTTAATTCTACCATGAACATAGCAAGGTATATTAAAGAGCATGGGACTGCAGTGTTCTATAGAGTAACAGATTATCCAAGTAAGAGACTACTAGAACAGGTAAAGGATAAAAGCTTAGAGAAATCAATTCGTGAAGCTGTATACAAAGAGGCTCCAGAGGGAGTTCACATATTCATAAGTGATATTTCTTATTATCCTTACGGAAAGTCAGACAGAAAAATTGCAAGCTTTGTAGTGTTCTCATTAGATAGGGTGGAAGGAGAAAGCGTCTACAACGAAGAGATAAGGAAATCAAAGGAGATAAGAAAAGAGTTGAAAAAGTACGTAAAAAATAGGATACTCCCATTCGTTAAAAATCTAGATGTTATTGGGTCTATTCTCATAGGTGATATAATAGATAAGAGTAAGTATCCAACAAAATACTCAGACATAGACATAGTCCTACTAACAGATAAGCAGTACCCTCACAAAAGTATTAAAGACCTAATTAAAAAGTTAAAGGAATCTCCGGGTAAGGTTAAAGTGAATGCCTACAATCTTCCTGGATGGAAAATAACAAGCAGAGTTATAAAAAAGAAAGGAGACGTGCCAGTCGAATACAACTTGATTTCTTATCCTAAGTTTGTTTCAATGTATAAAACATGGAAGAGAAAACATAAGTTACTACCAAAGTACAGTAAGGTAGCATTCTCCAGTGCTGAGGTTCTAACCGGGAGAGACGCGGCAGAAGATTTCATAAGAAAAGTTATCGAGCTAACAGGGTAAGCCCCGGGCGGGATTTGCACCCGCGACCTCCACATTACCAGTGTGGCGCTCTACTAGCTGAGCCACCGGGGCATTTACTTCATCTTCTTTGAAAGTTTCTTAACAGTTTTCTTTATTCGATCACCAACTAGCTGCTTTCCACAGTTTTCACATCTCCACTTGTAAGGAGGGCGCTTACTGTCCAGTTGAATGTAACCTACATAACCACAGTAAGGACAGATGTACTCTATGTTTGCTCTATTTTCTCCTTTGAAAACCCATGCAAAAAACTTTCCCTTTGGCTCAGCAGACCCTCGCGGATATAAGAATTCCTTCAAAAAATAATCGCATTCTTCGATACTTTCTGGTTTTTTTACTTTCATAGCAAGTATAGAATACACTGGTTTATAATATTTTTTGTAATGCTTGGCAGTAATGCAGGGGGTGGGATTCGAACCCACGAAGGCACTAAGCCACAGGGTCCTAAGCCCTGCCCCTTTGACCACTTGGGAACCCCTGCTGTGTAAATAATAAAAATTTCCAGTTTAAAAACCTTATGAGAAGATTAATAAAATTGCAATCAGTTATGGTTTTATGCTAGAGAAAGCACTAGGCTGGAGAAATGAGAAGATTGGACCTTATACTTTGCATAGAGCTCCT
>CAZCWL010000016.1:0-10011 GCA_964502435.1 Candidatus Woesearchaeota archaeon
CTCCGTGTGCTTCTCAGCATCAATGATGCAAGACTGACCAAGTGGAATATCAACCTGGCAGGTGAAGAAATCATAGCAGGCGTGATGGTAAGGCGGCTCCTTACCTTCGTCCTGTGAAAGCTTAAATGTATACTCTTGATCACACCAATCCTTCAGACGAGGATCATCTTTTATCTTCTGGTAGAGGTCATAGCAGCTGAGTTGGGTGTACCCTGTTGCTATCCATGTTAAACTCCCACACTTGTTAGCACATTCTTTGAGTGCTTCGGTTTTGCTTATGGTTTTACCGGCAGCATGATAATGATAGTAAGCAAAACCCAAGACACCAGCAAGAATAACAATGCCAAGAACAAGCCCAGAAGTGAATTTCATACTCATTTCAACAGCTTTCATACAATGTTATACACATCAGAGTATATAAGATTTTTGACGTATAAAATTTCGATGCATTACATAAAGTTAACCCTGGGGTGGCGGGGATTTGAACCCCGGTCGCCGGCGCCCGAGGCCGGAATCCTAGACCAAGCTAGACTACCACCCCTAATAAAACCTTCCCCAGTACATAGCATACTTCGCCGGCTTACCACATACAAAGCAAGTATCAGAAGGAGGAGAAGCATCAAAAGGCACACACGCCGGAGAAAATCCTTTCTCTCTCATCTTATCCTCACACTCTGCGCTACCACACCAAGCAGTAAAGTATCTAACATTTTTGTTCTCCACTTCATCTATACTACTTATTTTAACAGTAAGTCTATCCTGCAGTTTTCTTGCACGGTTGTAAAGATTATCATGTATCTCAACCAGCAATGAGTCTATGTAAGACTCCAAGTCAGTAAGAGGAACTCGACTCTTCTCCCCAGTATCTCTTCTAACAACAGTAACCTTATCAGAATCTGCGTCTTTTGGCCCTACTTCCAATCTAACAGGAACACCTTTCAGTTCCCAGTAATTGAACTTCCATCCTGGCCTACGATCTCTCAGATCAACCTCGTATCTAAACGCTTTTAGTTTAGACTCAACAAGTAACATATACTTCATAACTTCAGGCTTATTTTCAGACGTAAATATAGGAACAACAACAACTTGAATAGGCGCCACTCTTGGAGGGAGAATAGCACCTTTATCATCACCATGAATAGCGATAAGCGCCCCTATAGCTCGTGTAGCAAACCCCCAAGAGTTCTGATAAACATACTTCTTGTTTCCGCTTTTGTCCAAAAACTGGATGTCAAACATTCTTGAAAACCTTTGGCCAAGATGGTGAACAGTAGCACCTTGAATCATTTTACCATCAGGCATCACAATGTCCAACGTCCACGAGTAGTCAGCCCCTGCAAACTTGTCAGATTGTGTCTTCTCGCCAGCTGTCACAGGCACAGCAAGAAGATGCTCGTACACATACTTGTAATCATCTAACGCTTGCTTCATATCATCCTCTGCCTCTTCTTTAGTAGCAAAAGCTGTATGCCCTTCTTGCCACAAAAACTCTCTTGTCCTCAAGAACAGCTTTGGATGCTTGAACTCCCAACGTACAATATTCACCCACTGATTCACTTTATAAGGCAAATCCCTCCACGATCTTATCTTTTTTGAGAAATGTTCATACATTATTGTCTCTGATGTTGGTCGAATAGCTAACTGTTCATCTAAAGGAGTGTCTCCAGCCTTTGTAACCCAGGCCACCTCTGGATTGAACCCTTCAACATGCTCCCTCTCTTTCTCAAATAAATGCTTAGGTATAAGCATAGGGTAATAAGCATTCCTAACGCCTCTTGATTTGAACCTTGCATCTAACTCCCTCTGAATGAGTTCCCAAACAGCGTATCCATACGGCTCAATAACCATACAACCACTAACAGCAGAGTAGTCTGCAAAACCAGCTTTCCTTATTACCTGTTGGTACCATTCACTAAAATTAGACTTTAGTACTGTTACTCCCTCTTGCTCGGACATAGAGAATATACAACGTACCTATTTTTAATAATTGCGATGAGTATATAAATACAGCTAACTAATAGTGTTCATGAGGTGGAAAGGAATAGCTTTAATGGTCGGTGGGACAGTTGGGGCGGGCTTCCTTGGTATACCTTATGTTGTAGCAAAAGCTGGGTTCGGTATAGGTGTATTAGAGATTGTATTAGTAGGGATAATAACAACTTTATTAGCACTGTACACAGCAGAGATTATAATGCTTTCAAAAAAGCATCAGCTACCAAGCGCAGTTGGTAAATTCCTTGGGGGTACTGGAAAACATCTCATGATAATTACTCTCCTCATAGGATTATATGGTGCTTTGTGTGCCTACAGCGTTGGATTTGGACAGACGCTAGCATCCATGGTAGGTGGAGAGCCTCTTTACTACTCAATAGCATTTAGTTTAATAGCAGGTATGTTTGTTTATAGGGGGCTCAAAATTGTCTCAAAGTCCGAAGTACTGTTAATTGGCGTACTAATCCCTCTTTTTGTTGTGATAACACTTTACTTAACTCCAAAAGTAGAAGTATCTAACATAACGTACGTAAATCCAAGTATGTGGGCACTCCCGTTTGGTGTTATACTATTTGCATTCTCCTCATGGACAAGTGTTCCAGAAACCATCCTAGCTGTGAAAAGAAAGATCGTGCGAACAGTAATCGAGAGCAGCATCGTCATAGGATTACTCTATCTTGTGTTTACAGCTGCGTTTGTGGGAGCATTTGGGCAGGATGTAAGTGAAGTTGCCACGAACGTAATGCATGGTCCGATAGGAGTAGTAGCAAACTTACTACCACTGTTTACGTTCACAACGTCTTACTTAGTGCTTGGGCTTGTTGTGAAGGACTCACTAAAAGAAGCATACAGACTAAATAATTACCAAGCATGGATACTTGCGATTCTAGTCCCACTCGCTATAGTTATATTTATCAAACCAACGTTTATAGACGTGTTGAGCATAGCTGCACTTATAGCAGATACATTAGCTATAATTCTGATAGGTGCTGCAGTTATAAGAGCAAGAAAGACTAAAGAGGGTATAGTACCAGGTGGTATCCTACTTGTGATAATAACCATAGTAGCCACATTGTCTGGATCAATAATTGCGCTGGTGATGAGATGAGGATATTAAAACGAGAAAAGAATGCTGTAACGTTAAAAGTAGACAATAATGATGACCTATGGGTTCTAAGCCACATAGTAAAGAAAGGAGATATCATCTCGGGTAAAACAACAAGAAAGATAGAGTACGAAAGTGAGAAAGAAAGAAAGCCTGTATTCATAAAAATAGAAGTAGAAAAGGTTGAATACGCTGGAAACCTAAGGATCAGTGGTATTGTTATAAATGAGTTAGAAGACGTAAGTAAAGGGGAGCATCACACATTTAACGTAGAACCAGGGTCCACAATAACAATAGAAAAAGAATGGAAAAAGTATGAAGTCGAGAGACTTATGAGGGCTGTAAAAGACACAGAAAAACCAAACGTGCTGCTAGTTGCTATGGAACCAGGGAGTGCAGTGTTCGGACTACTCTCGAGAAAGGGAGTAAAAATTGTAGGAGAGATAAACATAGATATACCTGGAAAAAGATACCAAAGAGAACAAGAGAAAAGAATAAATGAATTTTACTCAAAGGTAAAAGCAACACTAAAGCAACTAAAAGACATATATAATGTGAAACACACAGTCATTGGGACATTATCTGCTCACAAGCCTACTGTTGAAAAGGAGTTAGGCGCAAAAGTTGTAACAGTTTCTCACGTTGGTAAGAACGCGTTATTTGAGATGGTAAAGCAAGGAGCTATTGACAGGGTAGTAAAAGAGGAGAGACTAAAGAAGGAAATAGAGCTAGTTGAAGAGGTGTTTAAACGAATATCAAAAAATGGGTTAATAGCGTATGGCGATGACGTCCAGGAGGCAGTATGGTATGGAGCAGTGGATACTTTAATAGTAACAGACAAATTCATAAGCAATGATAGAGACAAAGCTGAAAGAATGATGAGAATGGTAGAAGAAAAAGGTGGAAAGGTGGAGATAATTTCATCAGACAACGATTACGGGTCCCAAGTAGATGGTATTGGAGGTATAGCAGCACTACTTAGATTTAGACTTTCTTAGAAACTTGCATATAGGATCAATTATGTCCCTATCTTTTATAACAGACTCGTGATCAGAGTTGCTGATAAGTAACTCTGCATTCTTATACTTCTCAGTGTAACTTCTCCTCTCGTACTCAAAAGCGAAGTCACGGGCAGGATGAACTACTAAAACATTGGAGATAGGTGAATGAAATATAGGTGACATCGCCTTAAGTTTACTGATAGGTCTTGGGAGGAGTAGTACAGCGCTCTCAATAAACTTTGCCCACTTTCTAACATTGTGATCAATGTACCTAGGTACTCTCACACCGAGTATTGATTTTGACACTCCATAAATCCCTAAGATAAAGGAGGAATAGAATAAAAACCGTTTCAGATCCATTATGGGAGCTATTGCTACACTTACAACTTTCTCCTTTGAAGAAGAAAGAAGAGCAACCGATCCACCATACGAATAACCAACAACGTAGACATTCTTATGTCTAGACTTTAATGCTCTGGTAAGGCTTACAACCGTATCAACATGGCGGGTGTCAAATAACCTGCCACTCCAATCAATTGAGTAGACAGTCGCGTCTACCTTCCCAGCCAACATCCTAACTATCCTGGGAATCTTACGAGCCAAAAACCTAGAAGGATGGGACGGATGAAAGTAAATAATAGCATTACTTCTCATCCTAAAAGTGCGATAGTATGCAAAATCACCAAACTTCACGTATCTCATGGGGTTAACCTCTCAGGATCTCTTGGTGTAAGAGATGCTTCTCGAATATTCTGTAAATTCATTATCTGCATAACAAATCTCTCAACACCAATAGCAAAGCCTCCATGTGGTGGCATACCATACTTAAAGAATCTTAAGTGATCAAATTGGTCTGGGTTAATACCATGTTCAATAGCATTCTTCCTTCTCTGCTCATATCTATGCTCTCTTAGCCCTCCGGTTGTAAGCTCAACCCCTTTGAATATCAAATCAAACGACCAGGCCAACTCGTCATCAACTTTTTTTGCATAGAATGGTTTTTCCTTGAAAGGGTACATACCAACATATACCATGTCTGTACCTTTTTTAGCAGCCCACTCACCTATAACCCTCTCAGCTTCAGGATTTAGATCATCTGACACATCAACTCCTTTCTGCTCAGCTATCTCCTTCGCTTCTTTAAATGTTATATATATTGGCTTACCAACATTGAACGAAGGAAGAGAAACTTTCTTTAGATGGTTGTTCAAGTGAATCAGCATCTCTGTCTCAAGCTCTATCAATTCCATCATATCATCAGTTACCATCTCCACATCAAAAGAAGTATACTCACAGAGATGTCTAGACGTGAAATGTGGCTCTGCTCTAAAAAGAGGCATAACAGTATAAACTTTCTCCAGTCCTCCCAGCAGCGATAGCTCCTTGTAAAATTGTGGTGATTGAGCAAGATATGCCTGCTTATCAAAATAATCTATCTTAAAGTAATTAGTTCCTCCCTCAGTAGGGGAGTCAACAATAGCAGATGGAAATATACGCACAAAACCTTTTGACGTCACAAAGTCTTCAAGTGCTCTAACGATCTCTGACTCCAATTTGAATATAGGAATAACTCCTTCTCTTCTCAGGTCTATAAACCTCCAATCTAATCGTTTAGACAGTGATGTTTCTATCTTGTTAGATATGTCAATGGGTAGAGGTTGGTCAGAGGGGTTAATCACTTCTATCTCTTCAGGTATTAACTCTTTACCTCCACGAGCAACATTGTTATCAACCATCTTACCCTTAACGATTATATAACTCTCCTTTGTAACCTCAAACTTAAAATTAGGGTTTGATTTAGGGATAGTAACCTGTAGCGTGCCAGTTGCGTCTCTTAAGATTATAAATTTCACATTCTTAAGAGAGCGATAATCCTGGACCCAGGCAGCAACAGTGGGGCGCTTCTCTTTGAATGCTTTGGATATAGGGATTCTCTCTGAAAACTTCATGGATACCACCTATTAACAGTCCTAGGGAAAGGTGTGGCGTCTCTTATCGTATCCAAATTAGCTATCCACATAGTTAGTCTCTCTATTCCAAGCCCAAATCCAGAGTGCGGCACAGACCCATACTTACGTAGGTCCAAATACCATTTATAATTCTCTATGTTCATCTTCATAGACCTCATCCTGGAGACTAACTTTTCGTAATCATCCTCCCTCTGTGAACCACCTATTATCTCTCCGATTGGAGAGATCATATCTGAGCACAAGTACCTTGTTGAGTCTTCTGGGTCTTCTTTCATGTAAAACGCTTTTATTTCTTTTGGCCAGGACGTGATGAACACAGGTACCTCTCTGCCCTTCATTAGTAATTTTTCTTCATCAGCCCCAAAATCGTCACCAAACTTCATCTTTCCCCCATTCTCATTAACTATGTTCAAAGCCTCATCGTACGTAAAGCGCTTGAACGGAGGTTTAACACGAGCAAGAGATTTTAAATCCGCATTCAGTGATTCTAGTTCTGGTTTATTTTCTTTCAATACTGTTCGGATTATATGACTTATCATCTCCTCTTGTATTCTCATATTCTCGTTGTTATCAACCCATGCGGCCTCTGGCTCAAGGTGGGTGTACTCTGCTAAATGTTTCCTTGTTCTAGATTTCTCAGCGCGGAAAGAGGGAGTTACTGAGAAAACACGTTCTAAGGAAAACACAAGCGACTCCAAGTATAATTGTGCTGTTTGAGGCAGATACAACTTTTTACCAAAGTAATTAATCTCAAAAACTTCTGACCCACCTTCACCAATAGAACCTGTTATAATTGGAGGAGTTACTTCGTAGAACCCTTTTCTCTTGAGCCAATCTCTTGCAGAGTAAAGCACAGTATGCTTAATTTTAAACACATTTGTGAGCTTGATAGATCTAACAGAAAGATGACGAATATCAAGTAAGTACTCTGGAGAAACGTCACGCGTGATAGGAAAGTCAAGAGATGGTCCTATCAACTTAAGGGAGGAAACATGAACCTCATAACCAGTTGGTGCCCTATCTTCCTTTTTAACAGTGCCTTCTAACTCCAAGGAGGCCTCTACATCAGCCTTAAGTGCTTCATCCCATGCAGGTGAATCAGATTTAACCACGCATTGGATAATGCCTGTAGAATCACGTAGAATAATAAAAATAGCATTCTTCTGGTGTCTACACCTATATACCCAGCCTCTCAACTTAACAGACTTGCCATCTTTAAACGCATCAACAATGTGCATGGAAATAACAAACAAGGATTCATTTATTTAGTTTTTGGCTAGTCTCTTGAATCTCCAAACTCCAACAGTGATAAATTTCCTGTTTTTCTCGTGGAAAGGCATAATATTACTTATAGGAAAGTTATAAGCGAACAGTAACTCACACGAAAATCCGTTATCACGTGAGAAAGCTTTTAGAAAGCTTTCTGAGACAACAGCGTGTATAGAGTAGACTGTGTCTGCAACGCTGAAAGCCTTTTGAAGGAACACTCTATCACCTTGTTTAGACCTCAAACCAAATGGAGGATTCATCACAACAGTGTCAACTTTTGTATTAAATTCTGTCACATCAGCGTGTATGAATTGGATTCTAGCAGAAAAATCAGAAGCATTTTCCCTTGCCACGTTTAAACAATCTTCATCAATGTCAATGGCATAAACCTTCTTAGCTCCAAGCAAAGCAGCACCGATTGCAAGGATGCCGTTGCCAGTACCAAAGTCAGCTACAACCTTGTCATTTATGTCATCAAACGCTACCCAAAGCATCTGAGCAGCTAGATCACCAGGGGTTGGGTACTGCTCTAGGTTGGGCTTATAATATTTCAACGGTCTCAACTGAGACAGTGCAATTTCCAAATCTTTCTTACTTAAAGTCATATAATCGCCTCTGGCTTAAAATCTTCGGCGTGAATGGAAACCTGTTAACATCATAAGGCACAGGATTATTAAAAGCGTTTCTAACAGTCTCTCTAACAACCCAAACACCAAGCGGGAGAATGTATTTCTCATCTATCTCTCTTAAAACTATTACCCTTGCCTGGCGCCTTATCTTTTGTAAGTACTCTAGAACAGCAAGTCGTGTAGCATAGTAGCCACCAAGCTGAGGAGAATAGTTCTTCTTCCCCTCATAACACTCATAATCCTCCAAAACAAATGGTTTCGTTAAACTTCTAGCCCAAACAGACTTTGGTTTCCACACCTCAATGTTATCAAATTCCCAACTTCCAGGTAAGAGGGTTATGTAAAAGCTGTTACCAATGTATTCATTCTCAAAGGCAATTGGGCTATTTATTGATGGGTACTGTTTAATTTCATCCAATAAATGCTTAGCTAAAATATCATCTGTTGCTGTTATTGACCATCTTGTTGGGACCATCCTTTTATCTCTCCCAATCACGCCTGCAGACATAACAGTTGTAATTTTGTAAACATCCTGCCCATGTTTGTACATGTACAAAATCGCGTCTGAAGCCTTCATCTCATCTGAAGCTACCTTGTCAATGGGTTTAGGGACTTTTGGATTGCTTGTTATTTTAAGGGATTTTAAAGGTGCAGAAGGTCCAAGGGGAGACATGTGAGAATCAAACACAATGTTTCTCGGCCTCTTTTGGAATTCTATTTCTATGTACGTTGGATCTGACATGGACAAGAGTCTTGTATCATTAACAATCTTAGAATTAGATTTTACATGCTCTCTCTTTTTGGACACAACTGTTGAAGCTCGATAGCTGAGTATCACTCTATAATCTAAACCATACCATTGCTTTGGATCATCGTAAACAGGATCAGTTGCTCCAACAGGACCAACATTAACTTTTGGATACGTTCTACTGCCAACAAACACAGACGAAGAAACGCCATAAAACCTCTCAGAAACCACAGCTGGCTTAGGCTTAACAAGTAGAGGGCAGTAACCTAATCCGCACAAATTCTTGCTACCACGACATAAAATGCAAAGAGTGGGATCCATGGAGGAAAAAACTAATTTTGTTTTAAATACTTTACAGGCGCACTTAGAATTATTAGCGGGCTTGGATGAAAAGCATCCAGGCCCGGGGTCAGGGATGTACCCAATATTTTATTATTAATATAATTTTATAAACGTTTTTAAAGCACAACGTTATAGTAATGATCTTATCTTAGAGTAGACTTTCTTAAAGACGATGTCGCCAGAGACGCTGCCTCTAACCTCTTTCATTACAATGCCCATTATTGGTTTAACAGCCCTCTCACCATTCTTTTTTATGAAGTCTATCTTTTCCTTAATTACTTTGTCTATTAAAGCATCTAAGTCAACATCCTTACTCATTGATTTTAGAACAGTGTCCACATTCTCTCCTTTTGCAACTCGCAGTATTGTATCATAAACCCCGTCTTTAGAAATTAACTTTCTCTTGAACGCACGAAGTATTTTGTCTACATCTATCTCACTAATGCTGCCGACTCTGTTGGCCTCCTTAACATAAGAAGCGATAACAGATGCTATAAACTTACGGTCAATCGAGCCATACTTTTCATAAAGTGGATACATCTCAGAAAAGGCAAGCTGTCTGGCCAAATCCTTCGGCATAAACTTAGAAAGCTTTTCTATCTTAACGTCAACTGTCTCTGGCAAGCTATCAGGAAGGTATGGCTTAGTAGGTAAAGGTTTAATGTCTGTTTCTGGATACATCCTAGCCCTCCCAGGAGCAGGACGCATGAAGACAGTGGTAAAGTCAGTGTTTAGTTTCCTTGTCTCTTCTGGCACTCCTTTTGCGAACTGGTTCAGCCTTTCAACAACCATATCCAAAATAGATTTTGTTCCAGAGGCTAGTACTATCAGGTCATTGTCTCTTGCCCTCAGAATAGATCTCACCTTGTCAACCTCATGCGGCATTATCTTGTATTGAGTGTAATCTTCATCTGTGTGGACAAAACCGCCATATGTATATTTAACATACCCTGCT
>CAZCWL010000017.1:0-3172 GCA_964502435.1 Candidatus Woesearchaeota archaeon
GAATCCATGTCTGTAAGAACAAGTGCAGGTATTCCTTGGACATATTCAATAAGTTTGTTCATACCAGACTTTTCAAGAGCGCGGATTATGACTGATTTTTTGCAGAATACTATCCTAACAGCAGACCTCAAATTTTTTCTTATTGTGTTATACTGTCTAGCTGGCAAGTCTCTGAGATCAATAACCCCAACTGTCTTAAACCTGCTAAACAGTTTAGCTAGTTCGTCAACCTGCTTTTGTTTTTGCTCTATTGCTTTTCTCATACAACCATCACACTTTTACCCATAGTCAACTTTACATAAACATGTTTTATTTGATCAGATCCAAGAGGCAAAGCCTTCTTAACAGCTTCATACACGGCAGATGCGTTGTCTGCAACAGCCTCATCAGACATATCCTCTGTGCCTATCTTGCAGTTTATAACAGGTGACTTCTTAACAGAGACTCTTACTACACTGGACAACCTGTCCTTAACCTTCTGAAGATCTGTGCTAGGAGATAGAACAGCACCCATCTTCGGATCTGGCATTTTTCCCTTAGGCCCAAGCACCTTACCAAAAGTTGTAGCCACCTTAGACATGAGATTCGCCTGAGCAACAAAAAAGTCATAGCCCTTAGCAAGCTTCTTCATAACTTTTCTGTCATAGTCTGACATCTCATCTGGTAAAATAACTTTTGAGAACACTTCCTTGGCTTTAAGCGCTAATTCCTTGTCTACAAAAGCACAGATCTTTGGATCACGTATCTTGTGGGGTAGATCAATAACTAATTTCAACTGATTCTCAGGCTTGGTTAAATCTATCTTCTTTAGACCTATTTGAAGGTCAAAACTCTGCTTAAACTTCCTAGGCTTAGCAACATCCCGTGCCTTCTTCACTGCTTCAAGGAAATTAACCATTTTTTGCCCTCCTGCCTAAGCAGTATGCGGGTTTATACTCTATAAAGAAATCTATTTATAAATGTTTTGATAATTACTCCAATACTTTTGTTAAGTAATAGTTGTACACGCTTTGGCCCAAACCAACAATGAGCGGACCGTAAACAAAGCCTATAGGTCCAAAGAACATAGGTCCGCCTATAAGACCAACTAAAACAAGCACAGGATGAATGTTAGACTTTCTAGACGTAAGCATTGGGGTTAAATAGAACGCTGGGAATACTGAAAGTACAACAGTTCCGTACACCAGCAAAAATAAAGCACTCCAGATATGGCCAACATAGAGATGCCAAGCAGTAGCTGGCAGGTACACAAGATAAGTCGTTAGTATAGGAAATATAACAGCGAGAGCAGAGAGTATAGATAAGAAAGCAGCGTAAGGTGTGCCTGTAACCGTGTACGCAAAGAACGCTAAGAATCCTACTATTACTGCAACAAAGAGGTACTGAAAGAAGAATTGTTTGTACGTGCCCCCTAGTATAGATAAAAATGTTTCAATATCCCGCTCTACAAGTTTATTATTAACAACCTTACCAAGTAATCTCCTTGAAACTAGTACGATATAATTCCAGTCCTTTATAGTGTAAAAACTTATGAACAACCAGACAGCTAGCTTTATCAAGCTAACACTCAATCCACGTAAGAAGTTCTGAGACTCTGACATAAACCAAGAGACTATCTTCCCAAACTGCTCATTAACTATATCAATGTAAGTCTGTTGGACACCAGCAGCGTGCAAGGCCCTAGATATAGTTTCCCCACTGATAGCAGCCTTCTGAGCCAAGCTAAGAAGAATTGAAATCCCGTAAAGAAACAGCATAAAAACAAACAGACCTATCAATCCTACCAAAATTGCAGACGAAACATCGCTTCTCTTTGTGTATTTATTTATCCTATCCTTAACAGGCTGAAGAAGAAAACCTGTTAGTATAGCCAAAACTATAACATCAAAGAGTGGCTTAACTACAAGTAGTACAAGAACTAGTACGATAAGATAAGAAATGAATTTTTTCACATCCATAGGGAATGATGAGAGCCTATTCTATATATAATTTATTGTACAGCACTAACATCTATCTCTCTCGGGTCTTTTCCATTAACAGTTAGACCCATTGACAAACAAGTTCCAAGTAACTCCTTCACAGCTGCTCTAACATCCTTTGCAAGAGTTTTGTCCATTCTGGACTTAGCTATCTTAACTAGTGCTTCAAGGGAGATATCTCCAACTACTTCAGATCCTGCTTTCCCTGAACCTTTATCAAGCTTAGCTTCCTTAAGTATCATCTGAGATGCTGGAGGAACACCAACTTCAATGGTAAATGTCTTATCCTCATGTACTATAACCTTAACTGGTACCTTCATTCCCTCAAACTGTTTTGTCTTAGCATTTATCTCGGCAACTACCTTCCCAGCATTTACTCCAAGTGGACCTAACGCTGGCCCAAGAGGAGGTCCAGGTGTCGCCTTGCCACCTTCCACCATAACATCTATAGTTGGCATATCACTCTTCCCTCCTTATAACCCTAACCGAATCAAGCTTAACTGTTAGGGGGATAGGCACTGCTGCCTCAAGCAACTCAATGACAACCTCTTCTTTAAGCTTATTAATCCTTCTAACCTTAGCCTTCTCTCCCTTAAACGGGCCAGAAGAAACTTCTACTATGTCTCCTTCTTTTATGTCTATTGTTTGAGCAACGGGTTCAAACAAGTGTTTCAGTTCATCAAGCATGATTGGCTTGCTAACAACACTTCTAGCATAGGTTATACCATAAACGAGCTGGTTAACATCTTCTTCACTCTCTGCCTCAACAAACAAGTAACCTCTTATCTCATGGGCCTTCATTATAGCATAGATATTTAATTCTGGGTGTTTCTTAGCCTTTGAGTTAAGTCTTTCCATAACTTGGAGTTCTCTTCCTGTTGTTGTCTTGACAGCATATATCATATCCCCCTCACCAAAACAAAGACAGTCTGCACCAAAAACCCCATGAAGCCTACAATGAGCATGCCTATACCAGTAACAATTATAGCTTCTTTAAGCTCTTGCTTCGTAGGCTTCGTTGCAATCTTTAATATCCTTCGGTACTCTGCCAACTTAGCTCTTATATTCATAAGCAAGTAAACAAAAAAGCACCTTTATATAATTTACTTAATGTACTCTATACCCAACTCATTGCCTATTTCTTCCCTCTTTTTGGCTTCTATCTCCTTATCTTTACCATATATCTGTGGTGA
>CAZCWL010000017.1:3272-9597 GCA_964502435.1 Candidatus Woesearchaeota archaeon
ACGAGGATCTGCACCAGCACCTAAACCTTGAGTTAGGTCTTTACCTATCAGTATTTTGTTATCTGCTTGGGTTATAAGTAAGTGAGCAGCATCTGTGTTAACAGCTATCAGCTCAACTCCTTTTATACCGATCTCATACATTCTGGAGATAGTATTATTTCCTCCCCCACCAACGCCTACAACTTTTATAGACGCACCTTTTTGGGATACGATTCGTTCAAGCTCTTCATCTATTTCCTTTGTTTTAGAATTTCTAACACGAGCATCATTTTTTTGGTACTCCATCTTCCTTCACCTCTTTCACGGGTTCAAGTCCAGTGTACTTCTTAACCTTATCCTTAACAATGTCAAACACTTCAGCCGGTATTTCTACTTTCCCATCGTGTAAAACCACGTCTAAATCCTTACCAGTATAAAGCTTTATTAGAATATTAACTTTTTCCTTTGGGTCTTCAATTATTCTTTTAACCTTTACTTTGTATTTAAGCGTTTGACCAGACAGCGGATGATTAAAGTCAACTATAACTCTACCACTTGTCACGGTCCTGACAGTTGCGATTAGTCCATCAAAATCAACTTGCATACCTGGCTCTGGATTCACACCGTACTTTAAAAAATCTTTAAGTGGAACCATTTTAATTAACTCAGCCTTCTTCTTACCAAACCCCTTCTCTGGAGAAATTTCAATCTCAAAAACATCTCCCTCCCTTTTACCTATCAAAGCCTCTTCAAGCCCCTTAATAAGAAAATTTTCACCGACTACAACCTTAACAGGTCCAGACACCTTTTCTACGTCTGGGTCTAACTTTGAAGTTGCATCAAAAATAAAATTGGTAGAAGCAACCCTACCAACATACTCAAGTTCAACGAATGCGCCTTGCTCTACTGTTTTCATCTTGACAACACTATTGTTATTGTTGAAACATTTAACTTGCCTTTGTCAGAGTCAACCTGCTCTGTCCCTATCTCTATGTTCTTCTCTTTAACATCGTTGAGGAACTTGTTCTTTACTATCTCTACAACGTCTACTGCTTTGGATATTGCCCTCCCTCTAGCTCTGATTTCAACTTCATTAGCGTTGTTGTGAAACTGCGTCACAACAGCTAGTACATAGTTCATAGTTGGTTTATTGCCAACAAAGATGACATTGTCTTCTGCCATGGTAGCACCTCCCTGTGGATAAAACAGAGAAGGAATTATTTAAAAATCTTATGTTTCGCACTCAGCGTCCATTTGGATGAGGCAATTGTGTGTATTGAACTTAACAGGAAGACAAGATGCGCCTTTCCTGACAGCGTAGACGTAATACACTACATAACGCAATTCTGGATAAGCATCAGGATCTAGGATATAGTCACTATTAGAGAGAGGTACGCAAGAAAGGGATGCAACTTCCTTAGTTGGTATACATTTATTCCTCATGTCTGACCACTTACAATAATCATAATTCTCACAGAAACCAGAAGTGTAAGTCTCACACGATGTGCACGTACACTTCGATGAAATTGGAGTGCACGAGGTAAAATTGAAGTTTAATCCTCTTCCACCAAAGGAGATATACTCTTTAGACGCTTTCGTTATCGTATCCCACCCCTTCTTAACAATGTCAAGATTAGAGGGTTGGTGATCGAATGACTCATAAGTATAGACATACATTGGGGATAGTACTACTCCGCCTTGGGATGGATGATAGTATGTTGGGCCTGGTAAACTTGGCCCTGTAATCAGACAAGCACAAGGCTCTCCTCTCACACAACCATTGTCTAATACTTCATAACTTTCCGAATTGCCATATTTATCCAGATAGTAAGTAGCAGTAGTTCTAAAGTCGTCTGTGTAGTTAAAGAATAGCACAATAGAATTCTCAAGTCTAATAGTCTGATCTGCGACTCGGACCCCAGAATTATTGGTTATGAGATTCATAAGTGCTTTGAAATTTTTCACGTCATCAGATCCAACCATCTTATTAAGCGTACCTGTAAAGAAAGGTAACACAACAAGCATGATGATAACAATGAATATGACAACAAGTATGAGTGAAGGTAGATACTGATTAACAGCTTGACCTCTCATACACAAACCCCTCCTAAACAATTATGACTAACGCACTGAGCATCAGCAATGCATTTTTCACCACTATTCCTTAATTCACCATACCCAAAAACGTTATTATCACAATACTTACACAATGCCGTGCATGTTCCCTCTCCTTGACAATCATCAGGGCAGGAGTAACAATCTTCACCATGTGCTAGATCACAAAATCCATCACCACAATTTTTAGGGGAGTTAAGATAGTAAAGTTTGGACTTGAAAGTAGTAGCATGCTGTGAACTTGTCCAAACGCCATTATCACACCAGTATGTTTCACCAGAGATTATGACATCACTTCCTGGAGCATAACACTTACCACCTCTAACACAATATGATTCAGACACGCAGCAAGACAAATCTGGCTTGGTATCTATCTTATGAGTGTACTCATCGTATATCTTGTAAACCACAGGATACTCAAACAGATCATCACCGCAACATATAGAATTGTCTCCAATTTGCATCGACCTAAATCCATAATCTGAACACAAGTCCAGATTATCATCCAAATCAAATGCGCAATCTGACAGTGGGGCGTATCTCATACTTGAAATATCAAATGGTTGCTCAGAACTATAAGCTAAGTAAGAAGAGTTAACAGGGGAGTACATAACTATAAAGTCACCAGAACAAGCCTGTGAAGCAGCATAGGCCACACTAACTAAAACTGCAAACATGAATATAGTACACAACTTCATTCTGTACCCCTCCCAATTACAACTGGCACAACATAAGTTGTATTGTAAACAACAATCAAACCATCAACCTCAACTTGTGCTATAATATTGTACGAGTACCTATGTTCAACACCAGTGTAATAAACATACTCCTTGCATGCTTCGACAGGTTTTGGATCACACTGAAGATTTGCATACCCAGTACAGCTAGATTCGTCCACAACAAAACAGTAACCACCTGATCTACAAACGTTAGACTGTGGAGCGTTATTGTTATAAACTGTGCTAGCATCATTGTACCCGAATTTTACATTGATGGGTAGAGGAACGATCTTAACATCATCGTACATGAACAATGCGGTATCACCAACGTCTTTACCGTAATAATCATAAACCATCTGATTAGCAGGATAAGATATCTCTACAACTCTGTCTAGACCTTGTTCTACTGTTCCAGTAACTTTTAAACACTTAAGCTGGCCATTAACATTAGAGCATTCACCGTCTGGGCTAAATGAAGACTCAAGCTCAGAATCGCAAGGATCACCTTCATAATGACACCCTACATACAAGAGGCCACTATGTGAGGACACAACTCCACTTGTAACACAAGTGTTTTCAGAACCACTAATGGCACAAACACCTTGATCACTTGTGCTAAGGTCTATTTTTTCTGTGCCAGATTCTACAGAGGTTTTGCCATCATAAAGCCAACACTTTCTTGAGTTTGTGCACGTTGTAGAATAAACACCTGGCTCAGCTTCTACTATCAATGATGGGTCGCTTACGCATTTTGGTTCATCCTCAAGTAAACAGTATCCAGTTGTGATGCCAGACCTGGCATCAGAGAAACTATCATAACATGCAAACAAGTATGTGTCCCCACTAGGACAGACATACCAACCTGATTTGTACACAAGATTGCTAGAACTACAAGAAGCACTAGTTCCATCAAAAGCACAAACGCCGGTAGTTTCAGCTCCTCTGTGTCTAAAACCAAACTCATCAACATAAGAGTAGGTCGGGTCTGTAGATTCTCCACCAGTAGAGCATACATGATCCTGTTTACACCCACACTCTAAATCTACGTTGTTTATCCCATCCTCTATTCTAGACGCGTCATCATCATTCACATCAAATACACTGTCATAGCAGTATGTGTTATTAATAACCCATGCAGATTTTTGACTGCAGTAAAGATTATTCTTTTCATAACTTTCTAGTCCTGAAACAGTTGAATAATCGGATAAACTGTAGTCTATAGAGAAGCTAATGACTTTACCAGTTAAGTTAGAAGACACGTCACCATAGCGTGATAGATAAGCGCTAACATACTTTGGTACCTCATCAGCAATCCAATCGCGAATACATGATAATAACTCTTGGTGAGTAGAGTACTCTGAAGCTTCAGAACAGTATCCGTACTGCTCCTTTATTGCATAAGCTAGAGGTAGTAAATCATCATAATAATATTCAACAATTGGATAGGAGTACTCTAGTTTACTAACTGTATTCAATGTTCCATCCTGCTGAGCTATAATTGCATGCTTCCTCTCTCTTTCTATGAGAGTAACATTAAACACGCCAACATCACTTATGTCAGCAACAGGATCAATAATATTTACGCTTGCGATGTCTCTAGCTGTGCGGTAAAGAGAGAGTATAGGATTCTCTACTATGTTATGAACAAAAAGTTGATCCTCGTAGAATACAGCACCATCTTTAGAAGCTAGCACAAGCCTAGAATTACCAAAAGGATACCAATTATACGTTACTGTTGTGTTTGTTATATTTTCCATCTCAAATACAAACGCAGGTTCGATACGAACCTTGTATTTGTCTTCTAGATACGTCTTCAGAGCAGGATCAATTTTATAGTAATATCTAGCATTCTTCTCTATAGCACCAATCAGTTCATCTTCTGATGGATAACAAGAATAACCATGCCTCCAGTATGGTATTTTCGACTCTGGTAATGGTGTAAGGATGTAACCACACTCGGTTTCATTTACACCATAACTTCCAGCGAAATAAACAGCTCTGTCAAAAGCATAGCGCCTCTCCTGGTCAACAAGATTTTTTATGATCTCTGCTTTGTAGGATAGATCGGCTAGCTGAGACTCGTAAACAGAAGAAGATCCAGCAAGTCTGGTCTTTATGTCTATACCAGACAATGCGAGTAATCCAATCACTACAAACGTTGCTATGTATATGAAAGTGGATATAGTCATGGCCTGTGATTTACGGGACATCATGAGCAACAACTCCTGTTTTAACTCCATCAGAGTATATTATACCGTAACAAGGTATTTGATTATCAGAGGGTTCACCAGTATAGCATCCAACATTTTTAGCATCTAAAGTGTAGACACGGCATAGATCATCATTACAGTTGTAGCGAAAATTGTATCTAGCATTGATTATACCATACTCGGCAAGCTCATCTTGGTGAATAGGCTGCTCGGTGGCCTTCACCTTGTATCCTAGTTTTAGAACGTCAAGATTTCCAGCTGTGTATATAGTGTACGTGACGAGAGACCAAACTAGGACTACCAAAAGTAAAAGAATCATATCCAACTGTATAGCAATGCCTCTCATTCACTCTCACCCTTAACTCCATAAATAACACAAGATGTGTAATTTATATGTCTTACATCATTGCTGTAACCGTCGGTTACACGCACAAATGTATCAAAAGAGTACATTGGTTCACACTCTGGACTATCAATAGAGTCCTCATAACGTGTTCCAGCTTTTATATACCTATCACCTGACAGTACAACGTTACGCTTAACGTAATAAAGCAGGGTATCATCCTTCGTGTAGTAGTTATTATAGCAATTCTGGTTTGGAAGGCTCTTAATTTTGTTTAGATCAACAACAAATGGATAAACTCTTTTACCGTATAATGGAATATCATCCGAGCCTATCTTTACAAACTTCAGTCTTGAAACAGAATAGGCAAGGCAGTTAGGAGATGAAAAGTATGCACGGGCGTAAGTATGCAATGTCGACTGCACCTCATCAAGATACATATACTCTGACATGCTTTTCTCCTTGTATACAATAACAAGCATTAGTATAATCAGCATGATTATTGCAATCATGTTAAATAAAGGAGTTTGTAATATTTGTCCTTTCATCCCTAGACCACCCTCACCTTACACGGATTTGAGCTCACATACTCAAGCTTGTTATTACCCCTACAGCCTATGATATCCACAGGCAGCTGATATGTAACAGTGATATAAAAGTGCTCGTGTTCACATGAGGAATCAGAACAGTTAAGGTAATCAGCAGGTAGAGTACATGACATTGTGTCCTCATCACAGTCAAACGTGCAGTCATAAACAGAATAAACAGAAACAGACTCGTGCGTTGAACACACTCTATTAATAAGTCGGTAAATATCAACAAATTGGTAGATATCACGTTGCTCTAATTTAGTAACTGAGAATCCTGCAACATCACTTCTCCCAAGCGTGATATTTGATACGTCTTGAGAAACAAGTGCTGGCGTAGAGAAATCAAACCTTGACTTTCCATCAGAGTAG
>CAZCWL010000018.1:0-9453 GCA_964502435.1 Candidatus Woesearchaeota archaeon
TTTATCTTGACCCATGTTTTGTGTTTTTTCATTTGATCACCTACAAGTTAACAAGTATCTCTGCCTTTTCAGGATCATACTTCCAGGTCTTAGGAAGCACTCCCTTACGGTGGTAGTATCGTACTAATTTTCTTATTCTTGATTCAAGTATTAAAAGTCCCCTCTTGGAAACATAATCCTTGGGGTTTGTTCTAAGATGTTTATGGATTATAACAGCCTTCTTCATCATGTTATAAAGATCCTCTGGTATTTTAGGAGATTTGCCATGCTCCTTAAGAATTTGTAATATCTTTTTTCCTGTAACGAGCCTAATAGATGGGATTCCATAACTATCACGTAAAATCGTACCTATCATAGATGTCTGATAACCTTGCTCAGCTAAGCTAAGAACTAGTTTCTCTACCTCCTCTGGTGTATACTTAACCCATACAGGAGGCTTGTCCCTCACAACACGTTTTGATCCACTTTTTCCTGTTCTTTTGCCCATACCCATCACCGGCGTGAACCAGCCAAGACCAGTTCACCCTACCAGTTTTAGAAGAAAACTACATTTAAAAAGCTTTCTAAACTAACCCTTAAGATTCAAAACTCTCTTAATTTCACCAGCACCGATAACCTCACTGACCTCAAACTTAATATTTCTATTCAGGGTTTTCATACTGCCAACCTTAACCCATCTATTCAAAACAGAACTCCCTTTGTCTTGGTAGCCCAACTCAAGTATACTGCCTTCCGTATGTTTAAGTTCGTCCAAGTTAAAGTAAGGAAACAGCTCATTGTATATTAATGAAGGCGGATCACCAGCATTGAAAAAGCTCTTCTTTATAGCAAGTTTCGGTTTACCATACTTATTAACTATGGTTTTAGGCAATCTTGGTTTGGGGTCTACCTTCTGGTAGGAGAGGTATCTTCCGTCCTGTTCAATGCTAGAAGCAATATTAAAGTTTGATATCACAACATGCTGCCTAAGATTCCCTATGTTTAGATCTATTCTCTTCCTGTCTATGTGGTCTAAATCCTTATAGATTCTCACGCTGTAGGGCAAATCTCCAATATTGGATCTAATTACATCTGACACCTGCAAGCTGTCGGTCATAACAACAGGATCTAAAGGGATACCTAAAGGGACTGGTAAAGATAAAAAAGACATCCCTGCGTGATTAGGATAGTCTAAAAACTTATCCTCCCACACAGCAATCCTCCTACCATTCTCCATACGCTCAGTTAATTCCATAAAATAATATAAAACAGGTTATATATTAATTCTTCGATGTGTACCTTCTGCGTTTTGACACATCATCTAAACGTTTGAGTATTAACTCCTTCTGATTCGCTTGGTAGCTACTAAGCACGTGCTCAAAAACAGGAATGTTTGGATGTTTTGACTCAAGTGCTTGCTTTAATAAAAACAGGTCAACAGCTTTGTGCTCTACCTTATCAGAGTAAAAACCCAACCCAAAATCTATTAAGAACAACTTCCCATCCTTCAGAATCATATTAGACGTTGTGAGATCGCCATGGATGATATTGGCATCGTGCAACAAAGTTACAGACGACCCAATCATCTTCGCAATGATCTTATAATTTTCCTTACTAAGAATGTCTCTAACAGTATCTCCACTAACAAACTCCATCCTGATCTCATAATTCTGCTCATTAACGTCAATAACCCTAGGGACACTAACTCCATACGTGATCGCCCGTTCCATAAGCCTACTCTCGTGCCTTGTTCGAAGTTTACGAAGCTCGATGTCTATTTCAGGTATTCTATACCCTTTCTTTAACCTTCTTTTCACTACAATTCCATTCTCAATAAAAACAATAGCCTCTGCACCCCTACTTATCTGCGTGGAGCTCAACTACATCACCATCCTCTAACACGTGATTAAGCCCAACAACTTGCCCCTCAAACTTTACACTTTTACCCCAAACCTTTGCGTACTTAAACCTTTTCAAAAAATCTTTGTGAACATTCTCAGCTACATCTTTAACAGTTGCACCTCTTCTGAGACCAAGAGCTTCTCTTGCTACTTCTCCACCTGGCTCTTTAGTAAAAACTTTTATTAAACCCAGCGCTTTCCAGATCTCCTGGACAGCTTTGTCTGGTGTTGAAACTATCTTTTTGATACTTATCTCGTTCAATTCATCTAAAGGGACACTACTATCTCCAAATATAACAACAAGATCACATGTTCTAACTATACTCAAGTAATTCGGGTATTTTTCTGCATAGCCTTTAAAAACAGAAGGTAATTCTACAACCTGAACCTTAGCTCCAGAATAGTCAAGCATACCCACTTCTGGCCTTTGTGTCTCAAAGGGCTTATCAGTTGATGGGATGCTCTTCCCACAGTATTTGTTTAAAAAGTAGGATTTCCCTGTGTTTGGCAAACTAAACAAACAAACTTGTGCACATCCTTGCTTCTTAACAGAAAAAACAGCACCCCTCCTAGCAAGCTTCTTTTCTTTTACGAGCCTTCTTCTTAGCTTTGCTATTTTTTCCTTTATCTGAGCTTGAAGTTTCTCTGTACCTTTGTGTTTTGGGACAGTAGCAAGCATTTCACGAAGGTACTTTATCTTCTCTTCAGTTGTACTTGCCTCTTGGTACTTTTTTTCTGCTGCTCGATACTCAGCAGTCACATTCGTAGGCATAAAAATACAATATAGACAGTGTTTAAATTCATTTCTCTACAGTACAAAGGTTAAAACCCCACTAATAACAGACAGCAGCAAGAATATAAGAGCAAGTCTTTTGTTTCCAGTCACAAGTCCGTAAAACAATCCGAACAATGAAGAGATGAGTATAGACATAACAACAGGCACATTAGCTAGCCAAGCTCCAACACCAACTAAACCAATAGATATTAAAACAGCAATTATACCTGCTTCAATAACAGTTGTGTCAAAGTATAGCATCACAGTTGATAAGAACACAGCAGACCTCCATGCATCACTCGGCAAAGCAACTATCACTAACAGCATGAATATGAGATAGCGAATAAGTATTATTATTATACCAATTGTGTTAGAAACAATAGACCTCACAAGACCCATAGAGTGTACAACTATAGAACTAAGAATATTAATTATCGCGAGGAGTACTGCCTCTAACTTTACCAGTAGGTTCCTAAGCCAAGTTACAACATTTGCAAGAGCAGAAACTAATCTAGATAGACTCTCAATCCTCGAGAGTAAGTTAGACAGCAGTAAAATTATGTAAATAATCATCTCAACCAGAACTCTGAATACGAAAAAGAAAAACCGTAAGATCACTTTTAGGAACTCCAGGAGGACAGACACAACACGAGGAAGGGAAATGATAGCAGTGAAAATCATCCATAAGAATAAGACAAGGTACGGAATCCAACTCGGCAAAGGAACCTTAGTATAAAAACGTAAAGTGTAGCCAAATAGGCTAATGGAAGGGTCAAAAAGCTCACTGCATATATCGCCTGTAGCTGATCTAATGCAATAACCGATAGGAACGATGCCAAGAAAGAGCAAAAGCTTCATAGCAGGAGGTTTTATAACCTTGCCGAGAAAATCCATCAGCATAGTGTACCCGCTATCCGAGACAGTTCTAGCTAGTTCTCCCTGACCGAATATAGAAAATATGGCCGTTAATGGCGCAACAATAAGTACATTATAAGCCATTCTAAGCAAACCTACATGAAACAGTACATCTGCTAGGAATAAACCAAGGAGGAGCGCTGGCAGAGCTAAAAAATCAAATGCTATTAACATAACTGGCCATCTCATAGCAGACCAATCTACACCGTAATTATCAAGAAAGTCAGAAACATAAGTTGCCCCGTAACCAAAAGAAACAACAAGTAGCACAAAACCAAATATAACTTGCATAACAAGCGTTTTCATACTAGTTTCCATGAAGAGGATAGGTACTCCATAAATATATTACTTTCTAAAAGTTTATTAATAGTGTAGTTAATAATTTTACATGGATTTAGAGTCGTGCAGAAAGTGTGACTTATGGAGGACTAGAACTAAGGTAGTTGTTGGTGAAGGAAACGAACACGCCGACGTGATGTTTATAGGCGAAGCTCCAGGTTACTATGAAGACCAACAAGGGAGACCCTTCGTTGGTCCAGCAGGTAAATTCCTAGACGAACTTATAGAGAGTATCGGGCTGAAAAGAAGAGATGTTTACATCACAAACATCGTAAAATGTAGACCACCAGGGAACAGGGATCCAACAGAAGAAGAGATTAGGGCGTGTTTGCCCTATCTAGAAGAACAAATAAGGAAAATAAACCCAAGAGTGATAGTAATGTTGGGGAGACACGCGTCAAGTACCATAATGGACAGGTACAACATAAAATTCAATGGCATCTCACAAGACCATGGCAAGGTATTCAAGATCAGTAGCTTATTTGGTGTTAAAAAGCTCATACCAATGTACCATCCTGCTGCTGCTCTTTACAACCCATCGCTGAAAGAGGAGTTAAAAAAAGATTTCAAAGTGATTGCAGATGAGTTACGTCCTGAATATAAAAATGAACAAGCAAAATAGAATCAAGGTAGGTAAACTCGGAACATTCACGTTCAAAAAAGGCTATTATGTATACATTGGATCTGCTCCATCTGATGCTAGAATAAGAAGACACCTTCGCAAAGATAAGAAAAAACATTGGCACATAGACTACCTCTTAGACCATGGGACAATAGTAAACATCTACGTGAGCAACATACCAGAATGTAAACTTGCAGAGAGATTAAATGGTAAAGTTGTAGTAAAGAAGTTCGGATCAACTGACTGTAAATGTGACTCACATTTGAAGTACTTTGAAACTAACCCAAAAAAATTACTTTCTAAACTTGGAAAGGAGTGGACCAGGTAAGATTCTTCTAACTTTTCCATCGTGCATAACTCTGATCAAACCCTTGCTACTTAATCTTTTCACTAATCTATGAGCTTTGACTCTACCTAACTTCTTGCTGACTTCAGCTTGAGTTGTGGGAACCATCTTTAGAACCATCACTTCCTCTTCGCTCAGTAACTTGTAGAGAACAGAGACAGAAGGTAGTAGCCTAACTGTTCTTGGTCTAACCTTCATTGAAGAAAGTAAGTGGTACGCAACAATACTGCCTACAAGCAAACCTAAAGAGGAGAATAATGGTATAAAGAGTGGTACGGGAATGAGGCATTGACAGATATTCCCACTAACGATCTTAGATTGTACATAAATCACAGCTACTGATATGATAAAAACAAATAAAGAGACCATCGCTAAGATAATCAAAAGTGTTCTCTGAGCTTGTTTCTTATTTTGAAACATAGGTTTAAATATTGTTTCACTGCTTATAAGCTTTATGAGATGGGTAATGGTTGCAATGTTATTAACTGTAATCAGCATTTCATACAGTTTAGAGATCTGGCACTTTTACGGAGCTGGTTGTGGGCACTGCTCAAGAATGGAACCATTTTTAGAGTACTTAGAAGAAAAGTACAATGTGACTGTTAAGCGATACGAAGTTTACTTTAACGCGTCAAATAATGAGTTGTTCCAGAAAACAGCACAAGCGTACGGCACGGAGGTTAGAGGCGTGCCAACAACTTTTATTGATACAAACGTCTACGTTGGTGAGAGTGAAGAGATAGAAAACCAAATAGAGAGAAAGGTTATCTCATGCTTGAAAGGTGGATGTGTATCGCCAGCAGATATGCTTAGTGGGAATGAAACCATTAGCTATGATAACAATCAAAACAACTCGTACTGGATTGCTCCGGGACTAACAGTAGTACTTGTTATTACTGTTGCAATTGCATGGAGGTGGTTAAAACGTTAACACTTGGAGCTGTTGTGAGCGCTGCACTTGTGGATTCAATAAATCCATGTGCTCTGGCAGTGCTAACTATACTATTAATGACTGTTCTTGTATCAGGAAAAAGATACAGAGTATTACTCTCTGGGTTGGCTTTTACACTCACAATATATCTGTCGTACTTCCTAATGGGGTTGGGCTTATACTCTGCTATACAGATTAGTGGATTAGTTAGTGTAATATATTACATTGTTCTGGTACTTGCTTTAGTCCTTGCAGCTCTTGAAATAAAAGCGTATGTAAAATACAAGCCTGGATTAGTTTCTTTGGAGATGCCAATGAAGCTAAGACCTATAGCTCAACGACTACTTAGAGGAGTGACGTCTGTTCCAGGAGCAGCAGCAATAGGTTTTGCAATTAGCCTAGTACTCTTACCTTGCTCGTCTGGACCGTACATAATAATACTTGGTATGCTAGCAAAGGCGAGCACAAGGATGCAAGCCATTGGGTGGTTACTTCTATACAACGCAATATTTGTCCTTCCAATGATTTTAATAACCTTAGCTGTGTATTGGGGAAAAACAACAGCAGAGAGAGTAAAAGCATGGAAAGATAGAAACATTAGATTACTACATCTAATTTCAGGAATCTTATTGCTGCTACTAGCAGGAATATTAGCTTACTCTATGTGGGCAGGACTTATTTAGTTGTTTGATTCGTGAAGAGTGAGTCAGATGCTTGGCTACCGTAAACGTGAGCATCTAAACTTGCAATCTGCTTAAGTGTGTAAGGTGATACAGTGTCATATACCTTCATTGGGCCACGATCATAAGTTGGATTGTTTATTGCTGCCTTCAAGTACCTTAAATCATATACCTTTAATGGTTTAACAGACTGAGATACTTCTACCATCCCTTCTGCAGCCCTTCTTAAAGCTACTAGATCTTCTCCTTCCCAATCGCTAATTATTCTTAGAACTCTCTCATTATCTCTAAGCTTCTTTAAATACTTTTCAAACTTTGATTTATCTTCGCATTTCTTCAAACATCTCATAAGATAACCATCACGTCTCTTCAAATAATCCTTAAACTCTGCTCGCATCGTTTTATCTCTCAGCACTACCCTGTCAACAAACTGGTCGAATTCTCTTTTCCAAATATTATGTGATATCCAGCGGTGCAGAGCCCTATAAAATGCTGTCTTCCCATTAGAAGGATTAATTTTTGCTATTGCTGCCTCTCTATAAGAAAGCAACCAGAATGACACATAATTCGAAAACCGCGATGTGCCATCAAGGACAGCTTTATTTTTATATATAAAATCTAACCAGCCTATTCTATTCTTGAGCACATCTCCAAACGAAAAATGTCCATTAACTATACCAGAGATGTCCGCATTTATTTCTCCTAATCCTGCAAGATCACGGATACCATTAAATAATCCATTTCCTATGTCACCCTCAAATAAAGCCTTACCAACATCCACATGAAATGTACACTGAAGAACTCTATGGGTACCCTCATGCAATAATAGAAATCCGGTAAATGAAGGATTACTCGGATTAATGTAAGGATTGACTACAACCCAAGGTTCTCCTAAAACAGTGTAAGCAAATATATCATCATTATCAGGGGATATCCCTAAACCGTTTACTGATGCCACTATATCTTTAGGTTTAAATTTTTTAGATTTAAATTCTTCTTTCTTCACTAATTTATACCCTTCTCCGACTCTTATTACATAATAATCCCCCTTTAATTCACCTATCTTACTCTCAATAAACTCCATGACTTTATTGCGCTCTTCCCCATCCACCTCCAACTTCACATCTACATCCAGACGTATGTCAAATCTAAGAAGTCCGCCTTGATTTTTAACAAAGTAAGGATTACTAATCATAGAAAACTCTTGAGGACTGGATTTGTAATTATCATAGATTTTAGCCACATAACTTAGAACAATATTAGCATAGTCCTTATCCACATATGACAAAGGTTTAGTTTCTGTTTTGATAAGGAGATTATCTTCATCAAGATATGATATTCTTCCTAATCTTCCTGCAACTACTTCCCTGCTTGCTCCCTCTTTACTATAGACCTCTGGTAAAGTAACCATAGACATAAAAACGTCGTCCTTCATCGCGGCTTCAATCTTGTCGGCTAGTTTTTTATAATTGCTAGAGAGTTGTATAAGATCATTTAAACGTCGCCTAGCTTCTCTAGATAATTCATATATATGAGCCAAACGCTTGTAAAGCCTGAACTCTTTACTCTTACCTCTATTTATCACCAAATTCTCTAAGTCCACATCTGCGCTCATCTTAGAAAGTGTACCATCCTGCTTAGCTAAGTACAGCTGCATATAAGCATCAATCACATCTTTAGATCTCTTACTAGAAAAGAATTTGTTCACATCATCGTAATTCCTTGCAACAGATACCATAAGATCTTCAACAGCATCATTAACCATCCGTTCAGCAATGCCTTCATTGTACTTCTTGTGAGCAATTAGTTGGGCTGTCAGACCCTCTTTGATAGCTTTAATAGTAAAGATCGCATCATCTTGCATGTTCGAGAATCTTTCCATGTGCTTGTTGAGTGATTCTGGTGCGTATCCTAACACCTTCTGAATGGCTACATAGCCCTTTTTGAATGCTTTGCTCCTTCCTATAAGCCTGATGTCATTCCATATATTCTTGAGGCCACTCTTGATCTTATTCCAAATAGACTTGGCTCCGTCAATCAGTTTGGTAATCTTTGAGAATATTCCTCCAAGTATTCCTGATCCTTTCTTCCAGGAGTCTAACTTGTTCTTTATTGGGGCAAGGATGTTCTTCAACCCTTTCCCAAAATTATCAAACAAGCTTCTAATCTTCTCTTTAACTTTAGAAGTTATGTTGTCCATAAAGCCAGATATACTATCCAACAGACCAGACAGCTTCGATTCAACCTTTGACCCTTTGAATTTAGCATGATATTTGTTTATCACTTTACTCATCGCCTTACTTGCACCTGCAAATCCTCCAGCACCAGAACCTAGCAATTCAGCTAAATAAACTGCAATATCTTCCTCTGGATCATCACCCATAGCAATGGACGTGCCGAGTAATGATAAAATGCCAGTTATAGCTGGTGCCAATTGAACTATAAATGCTATAACTAAAGCAAGTGTAATCAAAAGTGATGCAAATCCTGTCATAACACTTGTTACAAGATTTATGCCAAATCCTATCAAGAATCCAACAGCAGCACTTTTCACAAACGTCCAAAGAATATGTTTATCAGTGAAAATCCTTGTTAGGATTCTGCCTAAGGAGAAGTTTGAAGCAAATCTCTTCCACCTCTCCTTAAATGCTGAGTAGAATCCAGTAAGAGAACCATGTATTTTCTTGTAAACGTTCTTAGCTGCCTTAAGTATTACGTCTGCAAATAAACTTCTAATAGCATTGGAGAAGAATAGTGCTACAAACATAAGTATAGATGCTAAAGATGGGATTAACAAAGTGTTAGGGTCTGCAAAGTTAAACATTACATTAACTACCGAAAGTAGTAATGTAAACATCACATTCCCCTGAATTAACTGCTCAATTAGTGATTTTGAACGTCCTTCAAAGTACTGAATGATGAAACTATCATTATTAACAACTGTGTATTTAAGATTGTTTGATAG
>CAZCWL010000019.1:0-9389 GCA_964502435.1 Candidatus Woesearchaeota archaeon
GATGATGAGAGAAGAAAAACATTAACACACCTAGGATTATAAAACCCACACCAGCATAGGTAAAAAACGGAGCATAGTATGGGTAAAGCTTACTTAAAGCAGCGCCTGCAATAATAAACAATATGCCAATTATAATAAGCCTTCCAGGCCAACTAACGTCTCCAGCACCAGCACTCTCCAGATTGCCTAAACCAAAGCCTACTAATGCAAGAAACAGTAACACAGCTACAACCCCTATGTACAGTACTGACATTCCAGTAAGGAACTGTGTGTAAAATGAGTAGAACCAGTCTGTCATAAAAAATGACGTAAACACAGCCACACCCATAAAAACAGCTGCAGGCTTTGCTAGCTCTTCCCTCACTTTAGCCATAGTAGCATACACTGCTGCTGACAAAGCAAGAGTTGTAGAAACTGCAAGTATAATAAAAGAGTTATCCTTCGTGAACTCAGTAAAACCAGAAAAGGAAAGAGCATACGCAGACGAGATTACAAGTATCATTGCAAGCACAGCATAGCCTCGCATAATCTAAATTAAAAACGAAAGTATTTAAATTTATCCAACCTCAAAATTTGTATGAATGCAAAGCAAGTATTTTCGATATTAGTAACTATATTTTTCATAGCATCAATGTTCTCTATGTATGGATCAGCACAATCTAGCAAGATACTTCTTACTGTAAAGATATGTGGATCAAGAACAGAGCTCTACAACACACCTATTAGCATAACAGATAACATGACAATAAGAGAGATGCTAAACACTAATGGAATGGATATAAACGAGTCTTGTTTCATTGCAGGAACAATGTTCTGCAATGGAGATAATCTGTGCATGAACGGAAAAAACAACACTGTACAAGTATTCCTAAACGGAAAAACAGTAGATTACAACGCTACACTTAAAAATAAAGACAATGTCCTGATAGAGTATGGATGATGATGTGAGCACCATCTGAACAATGATGAAAACCTAGCTCACTGACAGATAAACTATTGCTGTTACAACAGCGCCAAAAAACATTACCCAGTAAGGATTAACAGCTATATAAAACCTACCAAATAACATCCAAAGCAAGGTAGATACAACTAAGAAGACCATTATGACCATCACGACCTTCTCAAATATCTCTTCCATATCTCTACGCAATGTTTTTAATATATAAAACTTTATGCATCACATGATTATCGTCAGATATGGAGAACTATGGACAAAGAGTGAGTTCGTAAGGAAAAGGATGATCGATAAACTGACAGAAAACATAAGAGACTGCTACAAAAGAAACGGAAAAAAACTCGACAGGATAGTCAAAAAACGCGGTAGAATACTAATTTACGGGGAAGAGTGTCCAAAATTGAAGAATGTCTTTGGTATTGTATCGTACAGTGTAGCAGAGGAAGTAGACAATATAAAAGAAGCTGCTCTGAGAAAGTATACTGGCGGTACTTTCCGTATCACGACAAAGAGAATAAACAAGAACTATCCAAAAACGTCACAAGAAGTTAACAGGGAAGTAGGAGCATACATCGTAAAGAAAACTGGAGCTAAGGTTGACCTTGAGCATCCAGACGTTAATATAGGAATAGAGATCATGGACAAAGCGTACGTTTTCAACAATGAAGTAAAATGTTACGGAGGATTACCTGTAGGTGTTACAGGGCATGCTTATGGTTTGTGTGAAGATGAAAAAGGAGCAAACGCGTGTATACTTATGATGAGAAGAGGACTAAGACTAAGTGTCTACGGAGAGTGCGCTAATGTTCTAAAAGAATACGACTATGGTAATCCTATTAAGATTGTAAGCAGAGAAGAAGTTTTAAACGCAAGGTACAAAGTGGTACCATGGGACTTTAATAAAGTAAATGACATAAAACCGGGTGTGCTCGCCCCTTTGCTTGGCTACTTAAATCTCCCATTCAGCATCAAGTGTAAATCGTAGACCTTCTTTGCGACAGAATTAGTTTCCTCAAGAGCAAGGGAGGATACAAAAATCTTATTCCACAACTTTCTGTTTTTTATGTAGAATCTAACAAGCAGACGAGATAATGGAGACACTCCTGATTCTAGAAGTTTTGACTTGCATCTATGTTTAAACACGTAAACAGACAGAAAGCCTATCTCAAAATTATCGATTACGTACTTTATAACCTTCAGTGTGTCTGCATTGTACCTTACCAATGAATCTGCAAACAACATAACAGTGTCCTCATACCCTAGTATACTTGACAGAAAGTTCTTAAGCGCATATGCATCAACATCAGAGTACTCATAAGAGTACTTCTTAGCAAACACGTAAGAACTCCTGACTAGCCCAAAGTAAATTTTAACAAAATCCGCAAAGTTCGTTCTAGAGTCTGCAAGTTTTGACAGATCTCTTTTAAGAAGATTTAGATGAGATTTTACCATTGACGGGTTCTTATCAAACTTCGACACCAGCAAAATTAAATTATTCACAAAGTTCAACACATCCTTTACAAAAACTGACTTAAAAGAATGCAGCCAAACAACGTTTTTGTATATATCACTTAAAATCTGCTTTCTGTCCAGAAAGGTTGGTAGCTCATTGAGGTACGCTGCTAAACTTTCAACCATGAATGCCTCCCAATACTTCTTACTGTAATTAAACATTGTTCTCCTTACGCCCACCACATCTAATCCCCTTTTGTAGTACGTGCATCCTTTGTACTGGTTTTCTTTGTCTGTGTCAGATAAGTGTAACAAACATTTTATTGGCTTAGAGTACAGATTTCCACCAAAATCCTTAAACATTGCAGACGTCCTCCTGTAAACCTTCAAGTAGAACTTCTCCATTGACTTAGCAAACCTGTACAGCCTCAATCCATACTCATAGCAAAATTTCACCGCATCATCAATAGATTTGTTAAAAGACTTCAATCTTCTTGCCTTTGAAAGATAAGAGATATACTCTTTTATCTTAGATAGAGCATAGTACTCTTCGGATGTGTCGAAATCAAGTATAATCGGGAAAGAAAATGATGAGAACAGTGTAGCAAAATCAAGAACTGCTTGATTTACTTTGTTATCATGGTACACAAGCCTGTTGTTAAATATGGAATACAAGTAAGCACACTTAGCTCTAAGAGTAGACTGGTTCAGCTTATCAAGCACAAAATCCTTATCATTCATCAATCAATACAAAATCTGGCGAGTAATAAGGTTTTCTACTACACAGTAAAATAATGCCTCAACTCATCAGGCACATTTATAATACCCAATTTTAAACACACATCAAGATAGGCCCAAGATATAATAAATGCCTCAAAAGCCTCAGGAAACATCTCTTTCTCAAAGAAGTGCAATCCATCTTTGTAATAATTCTCTGCAAATCTGTAAAACTCATGGTCCACAGGCTCTAGAGATTGAAATATTGTTTTCATTCTATTCATCTCACGTTCAGCATATGCCTTACACATAGAAATAAAAAGCATAACATGATTATATTTGTTATGATAGACCCTAAGGTTTTGGACGTGATGAAAAAGGTAAAGAGAGAAGATTTCCTACCTGATGAGTATAAAAAGTACGCCAAAGCGGACGAACCAATACCCATAGGATACGGGCAAACGAATTCACAGCCAACAACAGTAGCAATAATGACAACCGCACTAGATGTAAAACCACATCACAAAGTTCTAGAGGTGGGAACAGGATCTGGATGGCAAGCAGCAATACTAAGCAAGCTAGCTAGAAAAGTTATAACAATAGAAAGAATCCCTGAACTTTACAGAAGGGCAAAGAATAAACTAAAGAACTACAAGAACGTTAAAGTAGTGCTTGGGAACGGTTATTACGGATACAAAGAGGAAGCACCGTACGACAGAATAATCGTAACTGCTGCAGCCAGAACCATACCAAAGCCACTGGTTGAGCAGTTAAAAGACGATGGAAAGATGGTTATACCAGTTGGTACTGGTGTGCAAAGGTTGCTTGTTGTTAATAAAAAAGGAGTAATAAAGGATTTAGGGCTGTTTAGATTCGTGCCATTACATGAATCGTGAGAGATCGGTTTGTGCTCCAGATCTTCTTACACTCTCTAAATCATCAAGCACTCTGTTAACCCTCTCCTCTGAAAAATCGTGCTCATCCACAAGTATCTTAACAATTTCATCTCTGTTCAGATTACCAAACTTAAAACTCACGTCCTTAACTTTTGGGTGTAAAAACCATTCCACAATTTTCCTATCAAAGCCGTATTTATCTATTACGTCTTCTACCTTATTTTCCTTCACTATAGTGTACGCTTTCTTGACACCAATACCTTTTACTCCTTCGTTGTAGTCTGTCCCGAGAAAAAGGGATAACACAACAAGCTGCTCTCTTGTTAGCCCAAGACGCTTAAGATTAGACTCTAGCTCTATCTTCTCTGGATTGATGTAAACATACTGCTCCTTGTTTGGTAATTTTCTCTTTCCAGTTATGTTTATGTTACGAACAAGAATAGGAGCTCCAAATAGTAGTGAATCATAATCTTGAGAGGCAACAGCATAAACCTTACGCTTCAAGGCAAGATGTGCACACTGTGCTTCACCTTCAGATGGGGCTTGGATAACAGGGATTCCCATTGCCTGTAGAAGCTTCTTTGCATCGTTTATCATATCATCTGTGAGAACAGCTGTCTGAGAAGCATACTTTCGAGCAGAGGCATAATCCTTGTCCTTAAGAGCCTGCTCGTATTTCTTCTTAGCCACCTCTTTCCTTTTTTCTCTACTTTCTATGGTTTTAATCTTAAATGATGGTGGTCTCCCATCGAACACATAAACTAGCCTTACCCCTTGCTTCATAAGATTAACATTCCTATAAAACAAGCCAGACAGATGAGAAGTAATCCTCCCTTTAGAGTCCATCAGAGGTGTACCATCGTACTGCCTTATTATCGAAAGAAACTGAAATATCGTATTAAACGCGTCTACTGCCAGTGATTTCATGGACAAACTCGCTAGTTTAACCTCCTCAGATTGCAGTAGCCCACTAAGATCAACTCCCATGAGAAAACTAAATAAGATAGAATATTTAAGCATTGTCTATGAGTCTTATAAGAAATGAAAGCGCATTAGACTACGAGTATCTACCTGAAAAATTACCACATAGAGAAACAGAGATAGAAACAATTATTCAAACCATAAAACCACTTTCAGAAGGTAGGAGAGCTGCAAATTTGTTCATACACGGTCCGCCAGGAGTTGGAAAGACAGCTACTGTAAAATTTGTATTCAAGAAGGTGGAAGAGGAAACAAATCTCCGAACATGCTTCATAAATTGCTGGCGATCAAAAACAACACATAGCATACTGTTAGAGATAGGAAAATCCGTAGGACTGCCAATGCCAAGGACAGGTGTATCAACTGACGACGTTATGAGAAGGATAAAATTCAAGCTGAGAAATCTTGTCATTGCTCTCGATGAATCTGATAAACTCGTGAACCAAGATTTACTCTACAACATTATTGAAGAGTATGGTAAGAGAGTAAGTATAATCTTAATAACGAACCATAAAGAATCTTTACTAAAATTAGAGCCCAGGATAAGATCAAGGTTAGCTTTAGAGGAATTAGAGTTCAAACCATACACCTATGAGCAAATAAGAGATATACTGGAAGAACGTAGAAAAATAGCGCTTGTTCCAGGCGTAATAGATGAAGATGCGTTTAAACTCATAGTCAAAAAAACATATGAGTATAAAGACATAAGAGCTGGGCTGTTTCTAATGTACAAAGCAGCCTCAATCGCAGAGGAAAGAATAGAACTAAAACATGTAAAAGAGGCAGCAGAGAAACTAGTAGATTTCAACGCTTTTAGAATGAAAGAGCTGTCTAAAGATGAGAGGATCATCTTAGACATAGTCACAAACAAACCAGGCATAACAAGCGGTGAACTGTTTGCGATGTACAAAGAGAAAGGTGGAGAAATGAAACAAAGAGCTGTAAGGAATTATGTTAACAAGCTCATCTCGTCTGGATTTATCCGATTTGAAAACATAAGTGGTAAAGGAAAAACTAGGAAACTGTACAGGGTGTAAAAAGTGTTAGAAAACATAATATCACCAGAAACTGCAAAAAAGAACCCAGTAACAATCCTGCTAATTGGTATGTTGTATGCTACTGTTGGAGTGATTAGTGGATCGTATCTATTTCCTTCAGAGCCAGATGTAGCAGCCATATTCATAACAACAGTTCTTTGTGTGCCACTAATATACAAATTTGCTCAGGAGGAAGAAGTCATAGAAATGCATCACAACAAGATAGAACTAATAAGACAGCACTGGCAACTTATCTCACTTGCAACATTGCTGTTTATTGGTTTCATAGCAGCATACATCCCGCTTTCTGCTATGTACCCACAAACATTCCAGGCGCAGATTGAGACAATCAACGCAATAACAGGCAAGGCTATATCAGATGATGTGTTGGTGCTGATCGTCACAAACAATCTAAAAGTGTTGGGTTTCTCATACGTGCTATCCTTCTTGTTTGGTGCTGGTGCTGTGTTTATCTTAGTATGGAACACTTCTGTCATAGCTGTGGCCATCATGGAATTCCTAACGAAGAACTGGACATTCCTAGTGTTTGGCAGGTACTTACTGCACGGTATACCAGAGTTAATAGGGTACTTCATAGGTATGATAGCAGGATTGCTCATATCTATAGCATCAGTCAAGTATAAGCCCAATAGTAAAGGATTTATAAGACTAACTCTAGCCAGTATTGACATGTTGCTAACTGCAATAGTGATTATATTAATAGCAGCGTTGATCGAAGTGACAATATCACCATTGGTGGTTTAATGGAAGTAGAATCTGTCGACGTAACAAAATGGTTGAAAGAGAATAAACACATTGTGACATTGATAGCAATACTTGGCATTTCTCTACTAGCATTTGTTATAAGAGCTAGGCCAGTACCGAACATGGAACATAAGTACTTATTAGCACTTGATCCTTATCCTTTCTATAGATACGCCAGTTACCTTGTGAACAATGGAATTCTGCCAAAAATAGATACAATGAGATACTACCCCATTTATTACATAGTTCGTGAGGAACTGCTAGCGCACACGTACTTTAATACTCTATTGTATTATATTTTACATCCGATAACAGGAATAAGCTTAATGGATGTTTTCATAGTTTATCCTGCAATTGTGACATTCCTAGGCATGTTAGCTATGTACTTTGCTGTGAAAAAGTTATTTAACAATAGGTACATGGGACTTATAGCTGCGTTTGTGCTTGCAGTTATACCTGGATTTCAATTTAGAAGTATGTCTGGATACGCTGACAAAGAGCCACTAGGGATATTACTATTCCCTATGATTGTTTACTTCATAGCAAGAGGATTAAAAGAACAAGATGTGAAAAAATCTGCTATCAACGGAATTCTGGCAGGAGTGTCCTCTGCCTTACTTATGTCAAACTGGGGAGGCCACGCATTTATCCACATGGCAATAGCAGCAATGATGCTCATAATAGTTATGTTCAAAGATATAAAGTTGAAGGACGTTGCAATGTACAGTGGGTGGATGCTTAGTATTCCACTAGCAGTTATAATAAATTTAAGATATGGTGGTTGGGCATTCTACGGAAACACAACGTTCGCAACAATGATAATTGCGTATTTAAGTGTTATTGCATCGTACATCATCAGGAATAAGAAAATAAAGATACCAAAAGGTATAGTTAGTGTTTTGATAGGGGTCGTAGTATTTGTAGGGATAATAAGTTTGTTTGACCATGCATACGTACCAAACATGATAAAGCAGTTTTACATACAGGCTACAAACCCAATAGCAACTACCAGACTCGGTTCATCTGTTGCAGAAAATCAACCCACATCAATAGCAGCGTGGTTAGGGGGATACGGAGCAGTACTATTAATTCTTTTCATTATTGGAGCAGGACTTCTTCTATACGATGGAATAAAGGGTATGAAGAAGGATGTAGTCACATCCATCCTATTTATGTTTACGATCTCAACAATGATAATGAGTAATCTTCCAGACACAAATCCTATGAAGTACATAGGTGATGCATACCTGTACTTTGTATTACTATTTGGTGTATGGCTAATATACTTCTACTTCATAAACAAAGATCACAAAGACATAAGTGAGGAGCATATTTTAGCTGCTATGTGGGTTTTCTTGACAGTTATAGCTGCCAGAGCTTCTGTAAGGATATTATGGGCAACCTACTTCCCAACAGCTATAGCAATAGCATACCTCACCGTGAAATCTTATTTCATAATTGGAGATAAGTTAAGAGCTAAGCAGATAAATGACAAATATTATCCATATGCAATTATAGCAGTAGTCTTAATAGTGCTACTAGTATTTGCAAACAAGAGCTATGCATCTGCTATAGGGTATTATCCACTACAAGAAAAACAGTGGGACGTAGCAACTCAATGGGTTGAACAGAACACGAACAAGGAAGATGTGTTTACACATTGGTGGGATTATGGTTACTGGGTGCAGTCCATATGGAACAGGACAACCATATTTGATGGTGGTAATTATCATGGATCATGGAATCAGATAAATGCAAGATTTATCATGACTGGAACGAATGAAACGCAATGGATGAATGCATTACATTGGTTCCACGAACCAAAATACTTCGTAATAGTATCAGACGATGTTATGAAGTTTTACCAGATGGCAAGAATAGGAGAAAGAGACATCTGGAATGATGGAAAGAATTACCAATCAGCGTATTATGGGATATACTATGATCCCAGAGGGTATCCTGTAAAAACAAATGCAATAAGTGGATACGATAAGGTTTACGAACTGAACCAAGGATCAATTGGAGTAATGTCAAACGATGTAACCGTGAACGGGATGCTATGGCCAGCTAAGGATACTCTGGTCGCTAGCATTCTCTTACCTGTGAACTCCACAGGTAATGAAACACAAATCGGACCTGGTTACGGGGTGGTTTACAACAAGAAAACCAGAATGACAACTATCCTCCCGTTCAACTGTGTTTGCGTAGAAAATAAGGGATGCTTTAACATCACAACAGGTGGAATAGACGGGTGTTACATGGTTCTTCCGAAGGTGGACTTTGGTCCTTATGGCACATCTCCTCTTGGAGCAATATACATACCAGGAATTGTAAGAGACAGCTTATTCACCAGGTTATACCTTGTGAATGAGACAATTCCTCACTTTAAACTAGTCTACGACAATGGTGCCCCAATGTGTGTAACAACCATATTGGACAAGCGGATAATGGGGATGAGGATATGGGAGATTGATTACAGTAATTACAGTTATGCTATAGATGAATGTCCTGTAGAAGAGTATGGTGTGGATACGTGTGGAAACTACACGTACTTAAAATCAATACTTGGGTGAGAACATGATTGGA
>CAZCWL010000020.1:0-9135 GCA_964502435.1 Candidatus Woesearchaeota archaeon
CAACAGAAAGTTCGTCATCATCAACAGGAAATACCTTATCAGTGTTGTCAAACACCACCTTTACTTTGGCAAACTTAGCAGGCTTTCCTTTTTTACCACCATTAAATATCAAATCACCAAGTCTATCAGCACGAAGCTGTTTTTTGGACATTGTACCCAAAGCAAAGGAAATTGCTTCACTTACATTGGACTTTCCAGACCCATTAGCACCGATTATAGATACTATTCCTTTCTTAAAGTTCAATACAACTTTGTTGCCAAAGCTCTTGAACCCCTGAATTTCGACTCTTTTTATATAGGTCATGCTATATTTGAGTCTGTAAGTTTTTTATAGTTTGCCCACTGCACATCCTAAATTTTTATAAATAAGTAGATGTGGCTAAACAATGGGTGAGCGAAGTTGAAAGAGGTCGAGTTAAGCGTTGCAGAGGCTGTTCAGGAGGATGTTGGGAAGGGTATTGTTAGAATAGATTCTAATGTCATGAAAAGCATAGGAATAAAACCAGGGGACTTTGTGGAGATAGAAGGAAAGAATAAAACCGTTGCTATAGCGGACAGGGCATATCCTGCTGATATAGGTCTAAAGATCATAAGAATGGATGGTTATATGAGATACAATGTAAAAGCAGGGGTTGGTGAGCGAGTTAAGATAAAGAAAGCTAACGTGAAAGAAGCCCAAGCAGTCACAATAGCACCAGCACAGAAAGGCACGTATATAAAACGGATGGACACAGAATGGGTAAGACAAATGCTACTAGGTAGACCACTAATGAAAGGTGATGTAATAACACTTGGTGGAACAAGAAGAAGGAAAAGAGCATTAGGAGAAGGATTCGATGAGATATTTAGTAACATATTTGATCCTACAGAGATGTTTGGGATATCCTCTTTTGGTATATCTGAGATAAAGTTCATGGTTGTTAACACAATACCAAAAGGTGCAGTCTACGTGTCAAGCTCAACAAAAATAAACATACTTGAGAAAGCAGTAGAGTTAAAAGAAGAAAAGATCCCAGAAGTAACCTACGAAGACGTTGGTGGACTAAAGGATGCAATAGAAAAAATAAGAGAGATGGTAGAACTCCCACTAAAACACCCTGAGATATTCGACAGGTTAGGTGTCCAGCCTCCGAAGGGTGTTTTGTTGTACGGTCCGCCAGGGACGGGGAAAACACTGCTTGCCAAAGCTGTAGCAAATGAGAGTGATGCTAGTTTCATAACTATAAACGGTCCAGAAGTTATGAGTAAATGGGTTGGTGAAGCTGAGAAGAGACTGAGAGATGTGTTTGAGCGAGCAGAAAAGGAAGCACCATCAGTGATATTTATTGATGAGATAGATGCTATTGCTCCAAAGAGAGGAGAAACAATAGGAGAAGTAGAACACAGAGTTGTAGCACAACTGCTAGCTCTAATGGATGGTATGAAATCAAGAGGCAAGGTAATTGTAATTGCTGCTACAAACAGGCCAGACGCAATAGATCCAGCTTTGAGAAGGCCAGGGAGATTTGACAGAGAGGTAGAGATAGGAGTGCCAAACAGAAAAGGAAGATTGGAGATATTAAAAATACATACTAGGAATATGCCGTTGGGGAAGGATGTTGATTTGGGGAAGATTGCTGACGTCACTTATGGATTTGTCGGTGCAGATCTAGAAATGTTGTGCAAAGAAGCAGCAATAATAGCATTAAGAAGAGTTATACCAGATATGAGTAAAGTTGATAGCATAACACGTGAAACTATAGAAAAACTTATTGTAACAATGGACGATTTCAAGAATGCTCTAAAGATAGTAAGACCATCAGCTCTAAGGGAAGTGTTTGTTGAGAAGCCAAACATAAGCTGGGATATGGTTGGTGGGTTAGAAGAAGCAAAAAAATCTCTACAAGAATCTGTAGAGTGGCCAATAAAATATCCAGAGGCTTTCAAGTCAATGGGAATTAAGCCTCCGAAGGGTGTTTTGTTGTACGGTCCGCCAGGGACGGGGAAAACACTGCTTGCCAAAGCTGTAGCAAATGAGAGTGATGCTAGTTTCATAACTATAAACGGTCCAGAAGTTATGAGTAAATGGGTTGGTGAAGCTGAGAAGAGACTGAGAGATGTGTTTGAGCGAGCAGAAAAGGAAGCACCATCAGTGATATTTATTGATGAGATAGATGCTATTGCTCCAAAGAGAGGAGAAACAATAGGAGAAGTAGAACACAGAGTTGTAGCACAACTGCTAGCTCTAATGGATGGTATGAAATCAAGAGGCAAGGTAATTGTAATTGCTGCTACAAACAGGCCAGACGCAATAGATCCAGCTTTGAGAAGGCCAGGGAGATTTGACAGAGAGGTAGAGATAGGAGTGCCAAACAGAAAAGGAAGATTGGAGATATTAAAAATACATACTAGGAATATGCCGTTGGGGAAGGATGTTGATTTGGGGAAGATTGCTGAAAAGACAGAAAACTACTCAGGAGCAGATTTACAAGCAGTTTGTAGAGAGGCTGCTATGAACGCGTTAAGAGAGAACATAAAAGCGAAAGAAGTAAAGAAAAAGCATTTTGACAAGGCGCTAGAATCAATAAAACCATCACTATCCAAGGAACAGGTGGAATTCTACAGGAGAATGTATGAGAAAGTTAAATCATGGGAAATACCAGAAGAAGCAAAGATATACATGGGATAAGTTTTTAATTATGTATACCTAAATATCATTATGGACGTTGTAGTAAGCTTAGATGAGAAATCACTATATGAGTTGATACTCTCAGATGATTTAACGTACGAAAGGCTAATAATTAACATCATAAAAGAACAGAAGCTGGACCCATGGGATATAGATCTTGAGAAGCTAGCAAACAGGTACTTAGAGGTACTAAAGACGCTCAAAAAAATAAACTTCAGGGTAAGTGGAAAGTTCCTTGTTGCAGCCGCTATTCTACTGAGAATGAAGAGCGATGCCTTGACAAAGCAAGAATCTGAACAAGAGCCAATCAGTGTTTCTCCACTAGATAGAGAGACATTAAAAATGATCAAGCAAAAGTTCGGATTCATACCGTACGATCAGATATTCATACCAAAGGTCCCGCTACCAAAGAAGAGAGGCATAACAATAGAGGACTTATTCCAAGCACTCCATTCTGCAATGGAAATAAAAGAAAAGAAGGACGTTAGAAAATCGAAGATGAGAACTAGCTTCAACATGGAAATAAAAAAAGTTAATATGTTATCCCTAATAAAGAAGGTTTACGAAAAGATTGTTTCCATATTTAAAAAAGAAAAGAAAGAGAAGATAAGCTTTAATAGACTAATTAAGAATTACACCAGAGAGGAGATTATATGGACAATATTACCCCTGCTCCATCTTGCAAACCAGCACAAGGTGGGACTAGAGCAAAAGGAACAGTTCGGGGACATATTTATAACAAGAGGTGTAAAGTATGAAGAGTAAAATAGAAGCGCTGTTATTCGCAACCAATACAGGTTTTACAACAGAAGAAATAGCAAAAAGAGTTGGTATTACAATAAAAGATGCAAAGAAAGCCATAGAGGAACTAAAAAAAGAATTGAAAGAAAGAGGATCAAGTATAGAAATAATAAACGAAAACGGAAGGTGGAGAATGACTATAAAGAGCTATCTTGTCCCATTGGTAAGAGACCTGCTCCCAATGGACATGCCAAAATCAAAATTAAAAACACTTGCTGTTATAGTGTTCAAATCTCCAGTAAAACAAAGTGAAGTAGTAGCTATAAGAGGAAATAAAGCGTATGAACATATAAGAGAGTTAGAAAAAGAAGGGTTTGTAAGCTCCAAAAAGTACGGGAGAACAAGGATGCTGAACATAACAAGAAAGTTCTTCGAGAAGTTTGACGTTGATAAGGATGTGTTAAGAAGATTCAAACTACACGAGCAAAAACAATAAAAATATTGAAATGTATATTTAAAACAATAATATTAAGGAGGTAGGTAGTATGGCTTTACAGCTAAAGAAGCTGAGTGAAGTTTATGGTATGAAAGTTTACACTGATGCTGGTAATTATTTTGGCGACATAGAGGAAGCTGAAATAACAGGAAACGCAATATCTAAGTGGAGAATAAAATCTACAAAGAACAGCTTTTTGAACAAAGTAATGGGTGGAGTTAAAGGTGTGGCAGTACCACATAAGCTAGTACGGGCAATAGGAGAGATCATGATAATCTCGGAGGTTGACATTGCTTCACCAGAAGAGGTAGAGTAGAGAAATATTTATATTCTTATGGCTTAGAACTTAATTCATGAAATTTAAGACTACTGAGGATATAAAGGTTCCAGAAAGAGTTATTGACCAAGTTATCGGGCAAGAGGAAGCAGTTGAAATTATCAAGAAAGCTGCAAAACAGAGGAGACACGTCCTTCTCATAGGAGAACCTGGCACTGGCAAGTCCATGCTGGGTCAAGCAATGGCAGAGCTTATGCCAAAAGAAAAGTTAGTAGATATTCTTTCCCTGTACAATCCAAGAGATGAAAACAATCCACTAATAAGAACTGTTCCAGCAGGACAAGGCAGAAAGATCGTAATCTCATCAAAAGTCAAACCAACCGAATCTAACCTATGGAAGTATGCAATAATAGGATTTTTTGTGTTCTATGCTGCTTCAGTAATACTTGAATGGATAATCGGACAAGAGACTTCAGAGATACTAAAGGCAGCAGATAGAATATCTGGAACAATGTTTCTGATAAGTATAATCGTGATAATGATGATCACAATGGCGTCTCTACGAATGCAGAGCAGATCCAGAACGATAGTACCAAAAGTGATAGTAGATAATTCAGATAAAGATCATGCTCCGTTCGTTGACGCTACAGGAGCGCATGAAGGCGCGCTGCTAGGTGACGTAATGCACGACCCATTCCAAACAGGAGGGTTAGGAACACCTGCACATGAGAGAGTAGTAGCAGGGGCAATACATAAGGCGCATAAAGGTGTATTGTTCATAGATGAGATTGCAACACTAAAACCAGAGATGCAGATTGAGTTATTAACGGCTATGCAAGAAAAGAAGATGCCAATAACAGGAAGGTCAGAAAAGTCTGCAGGAGCAATGGTAAAGACAGAACCGGTTCCTTGTGATTTTGTGCTTGTAGCTGCTGGAAACTTAGAGAGTATCAAGCACATCCATCCTGCACTAAGATCAAGAATACAAGGGAGTGGGTACGAAGTATACATGAAAGACAAAATGAAAGACACAAAGGAGAATAGAGACAAGATAGCACGATTCGTAGCACAGGAAGTTGTAAGAGATGGGAAGATACCACACTTCACAAAGAAAGCTGTTGAGGAGATAATAAGAGTTTCTAGGAGGATGTCAGGTAGAAGAGGATATTTATCTATCAAATTCAGGTCATTAGGAGGAATAGTCAGAATAGCAGGGGACATAGCGCGAGAAGAGGGAGCAAAACATGTAGCAGAAAAACATGTAAAGAAAGCATTGAAATACGCTGGGTCTCTAGAGAAACAAGTAGCTGAGAGGTACATAGATGAGAAAAAGGAATATCAGGTTATCCAAACAAGCGGAAAAGAGATAGGGAAAGTCAATGGGCTCGCTGTCATCGGGGACTCTGGTCTAATACTACCAATAGAGGCAGTAGCTGTGCCTGCAATGAAAAAAGGATCTGGTGAGATTATAGCAACAGGAAAGTTAGGACAGATTGCAAAAGAAGCTGTCATAAACGTGGCAGCTATAATCAAAAAAGTATTTGGCAAGGATATATCTAACTACGATATTCATATTCAATTCCTTCAAACGTATGAGGGTGTAGAAGGGGATTCAGCATCAGTTTCTATAGCGACAGCTGTTATATCAGCACTTGAGAAGCTAAAGATCAAACAGGACATCGCAATGACCGGATCTCTTTCTGTCAGAGGTGAAGTTCTGCCAGTCGGGGGAATAAACGAGAAAATAGAAGCTGCCAAAAATGCTGGTTTAAAAGCTGTGATAATACCAAAAACAAATCAGAAAGATGTACTAGTTGATGGGATAAAGGTCATCCCTGCTGAAAAAATATCAGACGTACTAAAAGCGTCTCTAGCAAACAAAAAAGATTGGGAGAAGATCAGGGGGAAATTCTAATGTACTGGGACAAGAGGTGTCAGCAAATAGAGAAAGAAGTAGTTATAATTGAAAAAGGTACACAAAGAGCGAAGACAAAAATAAAGCTATATGGTACTAGAGTTGTAGATGGTGGGATAGCATTAGGTGGTGGAGAAGAGGATATTCCACCAGAGAAACTAAGGAGCATAATAAAGGGGAAAGGAAACTATGTAAAACATGAAATTGCAACAAAAGACCACATTAAAGTTGATGGCGAAAGTAAATACGATATTAACACATTAAAAGATTACTTGACAATATTAAAAGACGATAAAAGAGTAAAACAAGCTAGGGTAATATTTAGTTACTCAAGTGTTATTAAGAGATTTTCCAACTCCTTCGGGGCAAATATAACGTTAGAGTTTCCCGCTGTATCACTCTATTTAGAATCAACTGTTAAAAATTGTGGTAAGATTGAAACATACACCGAAAGAATAGCTACAATTGGAGGGTGGGAAAAAGTAAAAAAAGCACATAATCTAGCACATTCAGCAAGGAGAAAAGCGATAAAACTCACACGAGCAAAGAAGCCGCCAGCGGGAAGAATGGAAGTAGTGTTAGACAATGAAATGACTGGTGTGTTTTTTCATGAGGCAGTAGGGCATGCACTAGAAGCAGATGAGATTATCAAAGGAGATGTGCTATCGGATAAAACAGGAAAGAAGATAGCAAGTGACGTTATAACCTTATATTCAGATGGGAGACTAAAAACAAATGGGTATACACCCTATGATGATGAAGGTGTCAAAGCAAAAAGAACCACACTGATCGAAAACGGATTTCTTAAAGGCCACATGCATTCCTTAATAACCGCATCCAAAATGGGTGCTGAACCAACTGGTAATGGTAGGGCAGAAGATCCTACACACTTCCAAATACCAAGAATGACAAACCTTGTACTAAAAAAAGGTGATTCTAATCTTAACGAGATGATAAAAGAAACAAAAAGAGGAGTCTACATAACAGGATTTAGAGGTGGGGTAGTTGACACTACAAAGGGGCAATTTTCATTTACAGGAGGAATAGGCTACTACATTGAGCGTGGAGAAATAAAACACACTGTAAAAATGGTATCGTTTGAAGGCAATATTTTAAGCACCATGAAGAGGATATCACTTGTTGGGAAGCATTATGGTGGTAGTGGCGGGTTCTGCGGAAAAGCGGGCCAGTATGTTAGAGTAGATGAAAGGGTGCCAAAAATAAAGATTGACGAGGTGGTAGTTGGTGGAAGTAATTGAACACATTGTGAAAAAGTATAACGCTGAAGTGATGGTAAACGAAGAGGTCAGAAGAGAGATAGGCTGGCAGAGAAAACTGGGCATAACCGAAAACTCATTGATCAAAACAAGCACAATAACAGTTAGAATAAAATCTGCAGCAACAGGAAGGCTAGAGGACTGGAGAGATGTAGTAAAACAAGCAATGAAAGGAAGATCAAATAGAGACTATCCTGGACCATCAAAAGTCAAACCAAAAAACTTTTACATGGGTAAAGAAATCAGAGAGGAGCAGTTGAACAAGATCCAAGAGACTATGTTACGTATAAGACCACTGCAGTTTGGATATGCGGCACACACTACAAAAACGGTGTACGCCAACTACAATGGCGTGATGGCAGAGGATATCATCACTCTACATTCCATCAGTGCAGAGCTAAAGAATAAAAACTATTCCGTATGGTTAGATGACTCAAGCCCTAACCCAATAGACGTTGAGCAATTTATAGAAAGACTTAAATTTAGATTAGAACAAGGGAAAAGAACAGAAAAAGCAAAAACAGGTAAATACAAAGTCATTATAACAGAAGAAGCTGCATACGAAATACTACAACCGTTCATTGAAGCTACACACGCTGACAAGATCATGAAAAACAAGAGCGTACTAAAACTGGGAAGTATTGTGGCTCCAAAGGAATTAACTATTGTGAATAAACCAATAACCAAATGGGGAGTACGCTCAGAAAGCTTTGACAGTGAAGGGACTCCAACAAAGGAAACAACAATAATAAAGAATGGAAAGTTCGTCAACATGCTTCATGATAACACAACTGCTAAGCACTTTGGAGCAAAATCAACAGGCAATAGTGCATCAATGGCAGAGAAACCATCAGTAGATGAACAGAACATACTCATAAAACCTGGAAGTAAACCAGTTGACGCAGACATAACCGTGTATTCTATCATGGGTGAACACACAATAAACGAGACAACAGGAGATTTTTCCCTCCCAATTGTCCATGCTTACAACGCAAAAAGCAAAAAAGCTATAGTTCACACCATGATAAGTGGCAACGTATTTGAAATGGTTAAAGACATGAAACTTGACAATAAAGTCTTCATTTATAACGGATTAAAGAGCCCTAGAATCCTAACAACACTAACATTTGTAAGCTAACGCTCTCTAGCTAGCAACAGTTTCTTAGCTTCATACTCAGAACCAAGATAGCCTTGAAGTGATCTTTCTCCAATAACCCTGTGACAAGGAATAATAACAGGGAAAGGATTTCTAGAGAGTATTTGTCCAATCAAACGAGGAGAGTTTATCCTCGTCATCCTCGCAAGATCTCCGTACGTTATAGTCTGGCCTCTCTTAGTCTGTAGCAGTGCTAAGTAGACTCTACGTTCATTAATATTAAGATGAGAAGGATCAAGATAAGAAAACAGTTCTCTGTTCGTTCTCTTTCCTGTAACTACGTCATAGACTTTATCGAGTATCTCCAACGCTTGCTTTTCCATAACACGATCGCTAGAAATCTTTATGAACACACCACGCATGGCAGCAAAGTTAACAAGGCGTCTTAACCTGTTTAACAGCCTTGAAGTAGAGTTGTGCGCAACAGCAATGCCATAAACCCAACCATTTGCGTAGAGAATTCCTAGGTTTAATTTGCCATACCTTTTGTGAACAACAACACCCTTATACATGTGCATCCCCCGGACACTAAAAATAAAACGTTACGCAATATAAAAAGTTTACTGTTGAATAGCGGGGGGTGGATTTGAACCACCGACCTCGAG
>CAZCWL010000021.1:0-8968 GCA_964502435.1 Candidatus Woesearchaeota archaeon
CCTTCCATCAGAGCTGTTGCTCTTGCCCCAAGAGCAAGGAAAATAGTAGCCCTTGGAGACGCACCCCACTTCACGTATCTGCCTTCCTCTATGTCATATCTGTCTGGATATCTTGTCGCATTTACCAACGAGACAATATACCTCTTTACTGGCATTGCTATCTTTATTGTTTTAACCAGTTCTTGTAATTTCACAAGGTCATTTATATGTACTACTGCTTTTACACCAAACTGGTCCATTGTCTTTATTTCCATGTTGCTGTAGAGTATCATTTTCTCATGGTCTTTGTTTGGGTATCCTACATTAACCTTGAACAGGAATCTGTCAACCTGTGCCTCTGGAAGAGGGTACACACCCTTTGTTTCTAGCGGATTCTGTGTAGCAATAACAAAGAATGGACGTGGCAAGTTGAATGTCTCATTACCGATAGTAACTTGTCTCTCCTGCATAGCCTGAAGCATTGCAGACTGAACTTTCGGAGGAGCTCTATTTATCTCATCAGCTAGCACAAAGTTTGCAAACACAGGACCCTTTTCAACGTAGAAGCCCCTTCTTTCTTCATATATGGTTACCCCTGTTATGTCAGCAGGAAGCAAATCAGGAGTAAACTGAATCCTGGATAGTGATGATCCTTTTATAGTCCGTGCTAACGCAAGCGCAAGTAGTGTTTTACCTATTCCAGGAACACCTTCCAACAACACATGACCATTACATATTATACCTTTTAATGTAGCATTAACTACTTCGTCCTGTCCGATAAATGCCTTGTGAATTTCCTCTTTTACTTTGTTTATTTTCTTACTGTAATATTCTATCTGTTTCATCCTACTGGCACCTTCTCTAAGATTGATTTTATGATCTGATCAGGCTTGATGTCTTTAGCCTTACCTTCATACGTTAATAATATCCTATGCCTCAACACATCATAAGCAACCTTCCTAACATCCTCTGGTATAACATAATCCCTACCTTCCATCAGAGCTGTTGCTCTTGCCCCAAGAGCAAGGAAAATAGTAGCCCTTGGAGACGCACCCCACTTCACGTATTTTCCTTCAGCTATACTATACTTGTCTGGCTTCCTTGTTGCTTCAACTAGATTCAGAATGTACTCAGCTATGTTCTCTGAAAGGTGAATTGTTTTTACGAACTGCTGTATTTTGAGTATGTCCTCTTTTTTGAAGACTGGTTTTATCCCAAAATCTTCCATCTTTTTAATGTCCATGTTTTGGTCGATTATGTTCACTTCTAGTTCCTCGTCAGGGTACCCAACCATTACTTTGAACAGGAATCTGTCAACCTGAGCAACTGCTAGCGGGTAAACACCTTGCTGCTCTAGCGGATTCTGTGTAGCAATAACAAAGAACGGCTTTGGCAGATCAAACGTTTTTCTACCGATAGTAACTTGTCTCTCCTGCATAGCTTGAAGCATTGCAGACTGAACTTTCGGAGGAGCTCTATTTATCTCATCAGCTAGCACAAAGTTTGCAAATATTGGGCCTTTTCTTGGAGTAAATCCTATCCCTTTTTCATAGACCATTATTCCTGTTATGTCAGCAGGAAGCAAATCAGGAGTAAACTGAATTCTTCTGAACTGAGCGCCGTAAATAGTCTCGTTTAAACACCTGGCAAGAAGGGTTTTAGCAATCCCAGGAACACCTTCCAACAACACATGACCATTACATATTAATCCTTTTATAGCAGCGTTTATTACTTCGTCTTGTCCAACAACTGCCTTATGAATTTCTTTCTTAACTTGCTCGATTTTACGCTGATATATCTTAACCATACTTTTTCTGTTAGCCATGATATAAAATAGACTTGCTAGAATATATAAGTTTTTAAAATTCAATCAAAAATAAAAAAATTTTATTGATCATTGACTATCACAGTTAGTTTGCCCTGTTCTACTGTTCCTTCCATAACACCGTATGGGACGTACACTGCTATTTCAGCTACTGTTGAGTTACCAGGAGTTAGGTTAGGATCTGATCCACTTGCGTCCCAGAAATATGGTATGTTGCTGTCTGTGTCAGCACCAGGTGCATCTTTGTTCCAGTGAACGAACATTACCCTATCACAAGTGTAGTATACTGCGACTCCATATCCTGTTAAAGGTCCACTACTTATGTATCCCCAACTCCAATTTGTTGCCGTTGCTACATTTGTTAATGATATTGTCTGGTGATCTGATTGTGTGAAGTCTGTTGTACCTGTTGCATTCTCTGTGTGTGGTTTATCTCCTATGTAAAATTGTGTTCCTGTAGCGTTGCAGTTTGTTAAACTGTCCAACATCCAGAAGTATTCAAAGCTGTTGTTTCTGAACCTTCCATAGGAGTATCCGCTTGGTGGCATGTTTCCGCTTGGGTCTTTCAGGTACACTAAAGACCTAGTTTCATTGAACTCTAACCTGTTCGGGAACCAATACTGTCCTGTTGCACCTTCTTTTCTCAAGGCTACAAAGTTCCCAGCATTGTATTTGCTGGCGTTTGCTGTTGCAAATGGTCTCTCGCTTGGCATGGTGTTGTTGAACCAGATATGTGTTATGTTGTGTGAACCTATGTTCTCTATCTGAATAGCGTAGTATCCTTCGTCAGAAACATTCTTAGTGGAACCAGGATCCACATTGCTGTAGGTTAGTGCTGCAGGGTTAACGTCAATCATTGTTTTTGTTGACACGGTTACTGTTATGTTCACTGTGTCTGTGTCGTTTACGTCCAGTGCAAACCCTACACTGATTAATCCTACCAGTAGTAACAGGCCTACTATTATTCTTTTCATGGGTTTTGACCTCCTTATTTTTAATCGGGATCTAGTTAAGCATTAGGTTGATGTTGAAGATTCGGCTATAACTGTTAATGTTCCAGGGCTTGACCAACCAGCAGCAACCCCATATGGGACATAAACACGAACATTAGCTATAATGGATGCTCCAGGTGTTAACGTTTGAGACGTGAAGTACTCTGCATGGGTTGCAGAGCTTGCACCAGGCGCGTCCTTATTCCAGTGATAAAACATAACCTTATCGCATGTGTAATAAACAGCTACAGTGTAGTTTTGGTACCCGCTATTTGGACCTACATACACGTCAGCCCAGCCCCATTCACCATCATTATTAAGTGACCCTTGTCTACATGGATTTGATCCTGTTGCAGTTAATCCATTGTCGCATGTGCTAAAGTCTGTTGATCCGGTCTGTGTTTGGTTGTGGTGAACTTTTCCAATGTAAAATGTAGCACCACTTGAGTTGCACTGTCCATTCCCATCAGGCGTGACAGCCCAGAAGTACTCAAAACTGGAGTTCCTGAATCTTCCATAGTATGAATTAGCTGGAGGTGTTAGGTAGATAAGTATATTTGATTCGTTATAGTCTACTCTATTTGGGAAGTAATATTCTGCTCCTGACGTGTTTCTTCTGATTACAACGTAGTTTCCAGCGTCGTAGCTACCATTGTTACCTGATCCAAATGGCCTTGAGTCAGGGTACGTGTTGTTAAACCACACATGTGTTATGTTTGTTGAACCTATATTCTCTATCTGAATAGCCTTTTCCTCTCCAACTCCTCCTGGTGGTATAGATGTCCAGGTAAGTGATGCTGGGTTTATGTCAACTAACGTGAGCTCAGATACTTCAACTTCTATTGTTATAGTGTCTACTTTCTGCACAGCGAACGCTATACTTACCAAAAACATTAATGTTATTAATAGTATGGGGGTTTTCATGTGGCATCACTTGGGGGTTTCTACGTAGTAATAATCATTTTTAGTATTTAAATCTTTCTACTATCGAGTATCACTCTCCAGTTAGTACGTTATTTAAATACCTTGCGCTGGTTTTTCTCTGAAAAACATTTATAAACTTCAGTGAAGGTTAATTCTTATGCGCGTGTATATTCTATTAATGTCAGTATTTCTCTTATCTACTAGCTTTGCTCTAAGTATAGGCACAGCTCCTGGTGTTATGGATTTGGGTGTTTTACAACCAGGGAAAACATATTACTTTAAGTTCTATCTTGTCTCAACGTTTCCGAGCGATGTTATTGTTGATCTGGCCCCAATTGATGCGCATATAGATATATATTACCGCAATGTTACCGATAGATATAATTTCATTTCCTCAGAGGCTTCGCAAAGAGACATATCTTCTTGGATTTCATTCCAGCAGAATCCTGTGCTTGTCTCTCAATCCAACGCGAAGCTAGTTTACTTGCCTGATGGTAAGGTTGTTAGAGCACACGGAGAAGCTACAGTGAAGCTTACTATACCTAAGGATGCGGATCCTTGCTATTATGCTGAAGGTATAAACCTTGCTCCACGCGTAGCATCTGTTGGTGCTGGAGTAGGCACATCGACCATAGCTGTGACACGATTTTTGTTTGTTTTTAAGGTTGCTGGCGATGCTGAGAGGAAGGGAAGAATAGTCAATGTTCTCGCAGATTCAGCTTCTCCTGGCGCAAGGATAGACACTCTTTTTAAAAACGAAGGAACATGTACTATGCTTGTTAGAGTAAACCCCTTAAGTGTTTATGATGAGTATGGATCACCCCTATTAAATTTGAGTTCTGGGTGGGTTAGAGTAAAACCAGGTGATACTGCTATTTTATCATCGTATTGGCACGATGCAAAACCAGGCACGTATGAAACACAGGTTAGAGCAGATTATATAACAGGTTATGCTTACTTTAGCGGCACTGTTGAAGTTCCAGAGACAATTACTGTAGCGAAGAAAGAGGTTAAGAAGTTTCCATGGTGGTTAATACTATTATTGATACTTCTAGCTGTTGTCTACTGGTGGTATAGGCAATGAGATATGGTATAATAGTTGCACTCATTGTAATCTTTTTGTTAGCTTACCTTGTAACAACGTACGTAAATGTCCCTCTTTCTATAAACCTTCCGGAGAAAGACATGCCGTGGTGGTTTATAGTAACACTTATATTGTTCATTGTAATGTTAATTTACTGGAGGTTGTAGACCATGAAAAGGGTTATTTTACCGGTTGTTGTGATCATCATAATAGCAATAGCTATTGTTATGTCTCCGTTTTATGTTCCACCTAGTGACTATGTTAAAAACGTTACAACGTATCAGAAGAAAGGACCCTTCTACATGCTTCTTGTTTACAGGTACCCTGTTAAAGCTAATGTTACAGACGTGGGAGAGAGGGCTAATATAGGTGTCTCTACTGACAAAGATAGGATAAATTTTGGATCGGTCTCAAAAACATTGGTTGTCAGAAAGTTTTTAGTGATAAAGAATTACGAGAATAAGACAGCTGATGTGAGCTTGTATATTTATGGAAATGTGTCTGCGTATGCAGAAATTATGGAGAATCATTTTAAACTTGCTCCACTGTCTAACAAGACTGTAGAGCTTAAATTCAACGCTACAGACATTGGTTATTATACTGGTGAGCTAGACGTTGTTATGAGGGTGAGACGATGAAAATAATCCCTTTTATTTTTTCTATAGCGTACAGTCTAACCTTGATTGTTGGTGTAAGTGGTGTTATTGAAGGAAATGACGCTTACAGTTTTATTAATGTTTCATCGCCTGTTACATTTTTTGTTGACTGGGAGAACACAGGTTCTGCTTCGTGTAACACTAGATTAAGGGTAGATATATCTGGCCCAGACGGAAATTACCAAGTTTGGAGTGATAACTGTCTACTCCACCCAGGCGATCATGCCCCCTTATTTGCGTACTGGTTTTCAGACGTACCGGGTAATTACACAGCTAACTTATCTGTGTTCTATTGTAATGATTACTTCTTTGTAAGGTCTTATAACTTTACACTCCAGCCTGTTAGTAAGCACATTAGTGTTAAAGTTAGATCACTTTCAACAGAGAGTAGGATAAAGCTTCGTTTAAACACGTCCAATGTGTATATCATTCCAAAGAAATATCCTCTTGGATGGATTATTCCTTCTATGTATGCTAATGGAACTAACATTGTGATACCATATGAGCCGCAGTATTGGAGAGAAACAGATATCGAGTTCTTTGCTGTTTCTCCGGAAGGGTATACTACTTTTAACGTGCACTTGAGTAAGAATTATAATTGGTTTGTTGTGTTGGTCGGTGTCTTGCTTGCTATTTTCCTTGTGCTTAGAATGAGGTGACTGTCATGTTGTATCTTATAGGTCTTGGCGTTGACTTCGATTTAGGGGTTAAAGCATTGAATATCGTAAAAAAAGCAGACAGAGTTTATTTGGAATCATATACTTCTCCAGTAGATTTTTCTGTCATTGATAGTTATGGGTTTAATTATGATGTTCTCTCAAGAGAACAGATTGAAGAGGAGTTTAATGTTCTAGACGCAAAAGAAAAGGACATAGTTATCCTCGTTCCTGGTGACCCTTTGACAGCTACTACACACATTAGTTTGATATTGGAAGCGTATGAAAAGAAGGTTCCTTACAAAGTAATTCACGCTTCTTCAGTGTATACTGCTGTTTGCGAGACTGGATTACAGACATATAAGTTTGGCAGATCCACAACAATGCCTGCTACAGGAGAGAGGTCGTTCTACACAGTCATAGAGGAGAACATGTCGCTTGGACTTCATACGCTTGTGCTCGTTGATCCTAAACTGGATAGCAAACAGGCTATTGAAATGTTATTGAGCATGGGATTTCCATCAGATTATAAGATTGTATTAGCTTCTAAACTAGGTTATGATAGTACAATATATTATGGAAAAGCTTCTGATCTTGCTGCTGATGTTGACAAGCCGTTTTGTATAATCATTCCTGGAAAGTTACATTTCATGGAACAAGAATTTTTAGACAAAGTTTATAAATACAATAGTGTTAAATAGTGCATGAGTAGGAAAAGAAAGGGAAGGGATAGTTACAAAATATGTGAGTACTGTCATGAGAGAGTTCCATCTTACAAGGCTTTCTCCACTTACAGAAGAGGTATAAAGATCTACCTCTGCCCAGATTGTGCAAAGCGAAGAGGCATAAGAGTTAAGCACGCTTACCAACAAGGTAAGCCCAGGTTTAGAAGGAGAAGTCGATAGCCCAACGACTTACTCTTGGAGCATATTCTCCACACTTTACAACGTTAATAATACTCCCACCATACCTTTTTATTAACTCTTTTTTCTTGTTTAGCTCATCCTGTGTTCCTATTATGTAGAAGTGTACTATTGCGTCTTTTGACACCCTTTTTGCCACGTCTAAGAACAAGTGGCTTTCGTGAGGCAAATTCATTATTATTCTATCTGCTTTTACGTCTACTTTTCTTACGTCCATTAAATATGGTGTTACATTTGATTTGTTAATAGCAATATTATGTTTTAGTAGATCGTAGGCATACTTGTTAATGTCTACTGCATGAACATGTGTCTTTTTACCTATTGGAACAGCATAAGGTCCAACGCCTGCAAACATGTCTAGTACTTCTTCTCCTGGCTTAACTTGTCTTATGACTCTTAGTCTTTCTGTGGATAGTCTTGGTGTGAAGAATACCTTTGCAATGTCTACAATAAACTTACAGCCATTTTCTTTGTGAATTGTTTTTGTCCTGTTCTCTCCTGCTATGATTTTCACAGGTCTAATTCTTTCTACACCTTGAGTTTTGCCAAGTTTTTTTGCCACCACTTTTATGTGCTTGTTATGTTCTAGTATTGCTTCACCTATGATTTTCTCCTTATTTTCTAACTCTTTTGGTATTTCAACTATAGCGATGTCTCCTATTACATCGAATGATCTTCTAACTAGTTTTAGCTCATCTTCTGTCAACTTCCCTTTTAGTAATTCCTTAAAACCCATGCAAATTCTAAGCAATTCCTTTTATAAAATAGTAATGTTTTTATATTGAGAGTGTGTTTTCTTCACATGAGCAAGATTAGGGTATCTCTTACTTTGGATAAGGAGATAATTGATAGAATTGATAGGTTAGCTGAGGTTTCTGGGAGTAAGTCTAGAAGTGAGATAATAGAAAGTATACTAACTAACTATATGGGTGGGAAGAAGAGTGCTGTTATCCTTTGTGGTGGTGATGTTAATTTTGGAAATTCTGATATTCCACGACCTCTTGTTAAGGTGAATGATGAGACTATCATTGAAAAGATTGTAACCGTACTTAGAAGGTACGGTTATACTAACATATTTATAACAGGTTCAAAGCAGACTTTAGAGATGATTAGTGATTTATTGGGTACAGGTGAAGGCTTTGGTGTGAATATCGCTTACTTTAAGGAGAATCGTCCAGTTGGCACTGCTAAGGTGCTGAAATACATCGAGCAGTACATCTTTTCTACCTTCTTGGTGGTACCTGGGGACACTCTGTTTGAATTTGATTTAAACCATATGTTTGACGAGCATAAAAAGAATAATGCCATAGCAACAGTTGCTGTTGATTTGTATCCTAAGCCTAATAAAGGGCAGTATAAGAAGGGCTTAGTTGTTGTAAAAGGTAACAAGATCATAGATTATGAGGACAGCCCTGATCCCAGTAAATTGCCGGACAACTTTGTGCAGAACACAGGGATTATGATGTTTGAGCCATCAATATTCAGTTATATTCCTGATAAAGATGTTTCCTTCTTACATGAAGATGTGCTCCCTACACTAATAAAAGAAGGCAAGGCTTATGCTTATCCTATTCATGGGTACTGGTTTAATATCCATGATCAAGACGATTTGGACTATGCCAAGTCCCTTCTCTCTTCTGAGATAGCTTAAAAGGTATTACTCCAGTAATACTCCCCAAACTAGAAGTATTACCATAGTAATACTCCCCAAACTAGAAGTATTACTCCAGTAATACTCCCCAACTCAGAAGTATTACTCCAGTAATACTCCCCAACTCAGAAGTATTACCATAGTAATACTCCCCAAACAAAAGGTATTACCATAGTAATACTCCCCAACTCAGAAGTATTACCATAGTAATACTCCCCAACTCAGAAGTATTACCATAGTAATACTCCCCAAACTAGAAGTATTACTCCAGTAATACT
>CAZCWL010000022.1:0-8111 GCA_964502435.1 Candidatus Woesearchaeota archaeon
TATCTTCTAGTGGTTTTGATATCTCCCATTGCATATCAAGAACGTAAGGTTTTACTTCTACTGTTGTGTTAGTCTCTTCCCCCACACAGCCTAAAGTGGCTAAAACAATTAGTCCAATAAAAAGAATAAAAAAGGTTTTCATCTTCTACACCGTTTTTGTAGTTAGGGTTACACTGTTGCCCTTCATACAGTATGTCATGTTGACTTTTATTTGCATTGTCCCTATCATTGGTACGTCTTGTGGTGCGCTTGTTATCTTTAGTGTTGGGTAAATAGTTATAGTGTTTGTTAAGTAGCTTGGCGTTTTTGAGTATGTTGCAACGTTTCCGTTTACTGTGCCTTCATCACCATTTACTAGGATCTTTGATATGCTCATTGAGAGATCTGAAGGGTTTGTTAATGTCATTTCGATGTTCTTTATCTCTTTTATGTAAGAGCCTGTTATGTTGTTAGTCAATGTTATTGCTATTGTTCTCTCTGCTGGCTCTCCTTGGAATATTATAGGGTTAACCTGTGAACTTTCTACTGTCATCTCTAGTGGACCTTCTGTTTGCGTTGAGGTTATACTCGTTGTTACTGGTGTGAAGTCTCTCCTTGTGTTCTTAACAGCATATCCTTGCTGGAATACTTGCTCAACATCGAAGCAGAGCGTTGGTGTAACAGTACCGGTTATTGCTATCTCTGGTGCTTTTATTGTGTATGTTTGGATTGTTGGGACAGACATGTGTGCTCTTAGATCGCCTATGTCCTTTGTCTGTTCTGACGCTATGCAGAACATTGTGTTACTGCATTCGCTATCCTCACTAACGAACTGAACTCCAGTTCCGTAGAGTGTCAATTGAGCGTTTTTTAATTCTGTTCCCCAATTGTTCTTTACTTTTACCTGTATCATTCCTGAGGACCCAGTGTATATTGTTGATGGCTGTACATCTGTTACAATCTCTAAGTTTCCTGTTGTTACGTTTGTCTCTTCTTTGTTGGAGTTTATGCAACCACTAGTGAGAACAACTAGTCCCACTAAAAGTATTGCTCCAATTATTTCTTTGTTCATCATATTCCCTCCTTTAAGGTAATACAGTTAGTGTGAATTGCTTATCCTTTCTATAATCATACATAATATATAACTTAATAATATATGTTTTGCTTGGTGTTTTTGCTTGGTTTAACCTGTTGAGTTCGTCTTGGGTTTGTTTCAAAGGTAAGTCTATTGTTACAGGCTTATACATTCTATCAGAGGAGATAAACATGTATCTAGCATTTTCTGGATTTGAAACTTTTGTTTTTATTTTATCTGGTGCTGCGTCTAGACCTTGCCAGCCTTGTGAAGAGCTTTCATCTATTTTTAGTCCATTTGGCCATTCTATTACAATGTGCACACCATTATTTATTAATCCCCCTCCAATGTTTGAGATGTCATACATGATGTCTGCTGTTTGGCCTATAGCGTTATCTGATATGAAGTATATAAAAGGAGTTTGGGTTTTTGGAGTGATTGTTATCTCACCTGCAGACTGATCAAACTCTTGATGGAGATTAACTGTTCCGTTTTCTTGTGTTATTCTGTTGTACTCTCTATCTGACATGAATGTTATAGTATCAACAGCAGTTTTCATGTACGTGTATTGAAGTGTTAAGTACAGGTTGTGTTTGTATTCCATTCCGCCTAGGAATTCTCTTGGCGGTGCTCTTAACATCCAAACAAATCCTACTTCTTGCCCTTCTGCTAATGCTGACACTCCATGAGATGATACTGGTAGATTGTAATCTAGATCCCACTCTTCCCTTGCGCTGTCACCCCATTCTTTTGAAGGGTCGTCAACAACTTCTCCATTTGGTTTAACCAGCATGAATGGTAATAAATTGTCTATTTTAGCAACTACATTGTATGCGGTTGCTCCTTCTAAATTATTTCTTACTTGCACACCTAATCCGAATGTGCTACCTGGACTTACTTTTCCTCCTGGTGGTGTTAGTGTTTCAGTTATGTCAACGCCTTGGTTTGGTGTCAGTATCTCTTCCTTTGGAGTTTGCTCTATCTCTACACATCCAGCTATTAAAATGGTTAAAAGTACAGCGATAGGTATGATCTTATTCATTATGATACGGGTTGTATGAGGTGATGCTAGATGTTCCTTCTGCAGCCCAGATGTAAAGGTAATCTGCTCTAACAATAGCAGTAGCTCTATCTTGGTTCATTGCGTCTATTTTTGTTACACAGTCATATTCCTTGTCTAGTTTTGCATCTTCAAGTTCACATACAATGAACCTGTTTGGGTATGTTTGATTTAATCTTTTGTATTCGCTTATTACGTCTAACCAAGGTTTTGGCCAGTCTCTTTGCTTTTTTAAAAATTCACTTAACTCTTCACATTCAGTTATGTAATTGCCTCCACCCACGTTCTCACACGAACTCATTACTTTTTTGTCCAGTAATAGTAAAAGCTTTGGTCTTGTGTCCTCCCACTCTGATGTGTAGTTTTCATACATAAGTTGCATTTCGTACTTCTCTGGGCTACCACCTATCTTATCCATTAAATTATTTGATATATCTCCTGATTCGGAGAGTACAGCTCCAGTTGCTCCAGATAACTTTGCAGCCACGCTTTTTGCATCGTTTGTAGCCTTTACTCTTATTATAATCGATGAATCTGGTGTGTATATTATTGGTTGTTTTCCAACGTCTAGTGAGAGTGTTATTGATCCCCACGTGTTTATAGCAGGCCTATCTGTTTGAGCAAATGTTCCTTGCTTCTGGAGAAGAGAAGCAAGTTCTGGTGTGATAGACTCTATTGATAATCTTGTTGTTGAGACATAAGGCCCAATAACATAGACGTGCATGCCGTACACATATACTTCTTGATCTAGTCCTGCTGTTTGGTAATCTGACTCATCATTCCATTGGCACCCAAAAGCCACTACTCCATCTTCAGTGCTGACGTCTGCGTCTATACAGCCTGTCTTCACAAAGCAATTAACTGTTTTTTGCTCTGATGGCTCCAAGCTAAGAGTTTGGACACAGTCTCCTATGCTTCCTATCTTATATTCTTTGTTTATGTATTGAATGTTGCATGGTTCTGTATTATCATCTAAATATGGCAGAAAGTATTTACACGGTGTGCTATCACATTGGTAGTTCTTATTATCATCTTCATACGGATCACCATCGAAGCATACCAGATCTTCAGCATCGGGTAAGAAGTAAACTTTTAGGTTCTCCACTTTCTTTCCACCATAATTCTTTACAATAGCAGATATGCTGTAAGCAGTGCCCTGGCCATCAAGGTTCATGTAGCCCTCTGGTGGTGTCACTGTAACCTCTTGTACGCCAAATGTGTAAAATGGATTTGATCCTAACTCTTCATAACTGGTTGTTGTTTTTTCAGCAGGTGTGATAGGATTTGTTTCTACGAAAGGAAATGCTGTTTGAAGCAGCGCATTTAATCCAGCACCTTTGCTTGCTCCCGTAAGCATTCCTGGTATGTTTGTACTCATTACTGCATCGGTTACTACCCAAGCGATTGCTATTATTACTATCGCAGCAAATACTACGATAAGTGCCACTTTACCTAAGCTTCCTACTTGGCTTGGTGCAGGAGGAATATAAGGTCGTGCAGGAGGACTCGCAGGCTGATTGGCTTTTTCCTTTTTAAGCTCTCTCTCTATCCTGGCTTTTTCCTTTTTAAGCTCCTCTAACGCATCTTTTATATCCTTTACAGGGTCTTTTTTATCTGCCATAACCATTACCTGTGTATTGCGTAGACTTTTATAGAGTAGACATCAAAACAACCAAATGGACTTTCTAACTTGAGTTCATTTCCTGTAGTAGAAAGTCCATTCTTTCTTATTACTGTCTTCACGTAAGCTGAGTTAAGTCCCAGGTTACTAACGTATACTCTGGAGACAGCAGGAATTCTGATGTACAGTTTACCTGGAACACTTGTTTTTACGTCAACTTTTACCATAATGTCATAGTCATCGCTTAGATACTGGGCTGGAACATCGAAGTATACTGTCTTTGTTGTCTTTTCTCTACTCTCTGTATACATTGTGACACTAACATTCCTAAGAACGTAGTAAGAACCTTTGTCTACTTTGAATGTGATTATGTTCCTTCCAGCACGTAGCTTGCTTATAATGTTTCCAAATTCATCTACCTCTTGTACACCAAAGGAGATACTGTTTGTGTCGTCTGGAATTAGTTTGTACATTTCCTCGCCATTCAAAAGGATGTGTAGATACCCTCTGTCGGCTTTGGATTCTGCGTTGAATGAGATTCCTACAGAGCTTATTGTGTCAGGTGATGTGACAAGCGATATTGCCTCATTATCCTCGTCTTTAACAGCTCTGTAGATGTAGCTTGCTACTTTTATTTCGCTTATGTGGATAGATTGAGTGTCGAATGAGTAGCCATTGTGATTTAGATATATGGCAATAAGGGTCTCGTTTGATAGTAGATCCCCTGGGATTGTTACACTTATATCCTGAGGGTTGTTCACCTCTGCTGAGTACACTAACGTGTTATTAACTACTATTCGTATTGTCGGGTTTCCAGAGGCACTTGATATTGTTAGATTAAGTTGTAAATTCTTTGTAACTGGAGGATCTGTTTTAATATTTAGTAGATACCAGCCTGATTTGAAGATAGTAGCTTTCAAGGTTATGTCATTAACTGACTTTATTATAATCTCATCTGTTGAGTAGTCAAGTACTATGTCTCCTAAATTTGTGTTAAATATTTGCTGACCTTGCAAATTACATATCTCAGCTGTTCTTGTGTCCTTAAACAGTAAGACACTTTCTGGTGGAGAGGTTGGTGTGGTTGATGTTGTATCTTCAGGTGTTTGTGTTACCCTAACACTAGACTGTAAGAGACTTAGTTTTTCAGTTGGGTAAGCTAAAATCATGTAAGCTATTATTATAACAGCCAGGATAACTAATACTACAGGGGCAGCTATTGGCGTCTGTTCTTCCATAATGCTATATAAAAATTACTGCTTTATAATTGTTTCCACACAGTATAATAAACCGAAAGTATTAAAACCTATATGTTGCTTTAGTTTTCATGTTTTGGGAATGGTATGATAAAAACTACAAGAAACTTATAATAATTCCTACCATATTATTGCTTACTTTCTCTGGTATTCTCATTCACCACAAGGTTACTACAGGAGAGTTTGTTGAGAAGGGCATAGAGTTCAAGGGTGGAACAGTTATAACAATTTCTACTGATGAACAGTATGATGTTCAAGATCTGGAGTCTAAATTCTCTTCAGAGTTAGGTACTGATGTTGTTGTCAGGAAGATAAATGATATATTTGGCCATACTAAGGCGTATGAGGTATCTGTTGATAATGTATTAGATTATGATGAGGCAATAGATCTTGTTGAGAGACTTTTAGGTGATGTTGATGTCAGTATTGCAAATCAAGAACCTTCGTTAGGAGCCTCTTTCTTTAGGGATGCGGTGAAGGTTCTTGCTGTGTCTTTTATTTTAATATCCCTTGTGTCTTTTTATTACTTTAGGAAGTTTTACTCTGCTTTGACTATTGTCGTCTCTGCTATAAGTGATATCATAGCAATATTTGCTGTCATGGATCTTTTTGGTATGAAATTTTCTATAGCAACGATAGGAGCATTGCTTATGGTTCTAGGATACTCTACTGACTCTAACATTCTATTGACTACAAATATTGTGAAAAGAAAGGAAGGCACCATCTCTTACAGAATAAAACAAACTTTGAAGACAGAGCTAACACAAGATTTTGCTGCTTATCTGGTTTACTTTACTATGTTCTTTTTGAGTAATGTCTCTATAATAAAACATATTGCTTTAATATTAATACTAGGCATATTCTTTGATGAGATATTTACACTTGTATTAAATAATACACTTCAAAGGGTGATTGTTGAACATGCTTAGGAACTGGAAAGTGTGGTTGGTTGTACTCTTGGTTTTGGTTAGTTTCTTGTCTGTTGAGCCTAAGCGTATGGATGGCGCACTTGTGAAGTCTGTTACCTACCCTGCTTCTGAGTACATCAAGCAGGGTTCAATTATAACTATGGTGAATGGTATTCCTATTAACTCTAAGGAAGATTTTTACAATTTGAATCTGAACGGAACTGTTTACATTGTTTACAAGGTTAAGAAATTCCCTTATGTATACGTTGAGCAGGATTCTGTTGCTTTAAAATCTGATTACTTAGACCTTATAACTGTGGATGATGTCCCAACCACAAATATAAACTATGGTTTGGACATAGTTGGTGGAGCTAGAGTTCTATTAAAGATAGAAGAGAATGCAACTGATGATCAAGTCTACAATCTTATAGACGTGCTTTCTCAGAGACTTAATGTCTATGGAATGAAAGATATACCTGTTACGTATGTTAAGGATTTTGAAGGAAATAAGTATATTAGAATTGAGTTTGCTGGAGCAACAAAAGAAGAAGTAGAATCCTTAATAGCTAAGGAGGGCAAGTTCGAGGCAAAGATAGGAAATGTTACTGTGTTCGCCGGTACTGACGTAAAAAGTGTTTGCATGTCTAGTTCATATTGCGTCAACAGGATAACACCTATCAGGTCAGGTAACGATGTTTTGTGGCAGTTTATGTTCCAGATAGATTTGACAAAAGAAGCTGCTGAGAGGTTTGCTAACGTGACTGCTAACCTTAGTCAAGGGGAGTGTACATCGTCTGGGTGCTATCTTAATGAGACAATTGATTTCTACCTTGATGATCAACCCATTGAAGATGGTCAGCTGAGGATCGCTTCAAGCTTGAAAGGTAAAGTTGTGCAGTCACCAACTATTGTGGGGTCGAGACATACTAAGATTGAAGCAGAGAAGGAAATGAAGAGATTACAAGCTATTCTTCAATCTGGTAGGTTACCTCTGAAGGTGAGTATTGTAAGGATTGATACAATTTCACCTAAACTTGGAGAATGGTTTGTGAGGAATACATTTAGTGTTTTGGTAATTGCTTTAGCTATGATTGCTGTTGTTGTTTCTGTGAGATACAGGAACTGGAAGATTATCGCTCTAATGGTTGCTACAGCTTTGATAGAAGCATTCTCCACGTTAGGAATCGCTTCCATGCTATCTTCATCAACTGTTTTACAGTGGACTATTGACCTTCCAGCTATTGCTGGGTTGATAGCAGGAGTGGGTACTGGTATTGATGACCAGATTGTTATAACCGATGAGTTACTGAGGGGTCAGAGAGCTGAGGAAAGAACAACTAAAAAAGAAAGGATAAGAAGAGCATTCTTCATTGTATTTGCAGCATTCTTTACGTCAGCTGCTGCTATGATTCCTTTAGCTATGGCTGGTGTTGGTGTGTTTAGAGGGTTTGCCATTACAACGATAATAGCGATAACGATTGGTGTGTTGATAACAAGGCCAGCATACGCTGAGTTAGTTGAGAAAATTATAAAGGAATAAACTTTTAAAACTGAATTCCTTATTATTTTTATGAGATACCCATGGGGGAAATTTGGAGACCCTGAGAATAAAAAGAAGTGTTTGATTCTTTCTACCCATCAGAAGCTGATGGAGAAATATGCTGTTCCTGATATAAAGCATATAGTCTATGTAAGGAAAGATCCATTCAATTATTTGTTTAGACGATGGGATGAGATGTTGTACGCTGTTGTTGCTACTCGAACTGTTGAAAAGAAGTGGATTAAGTACAATGCAAAAGCAGGTGTAAGTGAAGAGAAGGTTAAATACAGCTCAGTTCCTGATTATGGAGTTGTTGGGAGAGATGTTTTAGACACAATCCGTAGTAATGCTGATAACTTTAGTAGCTTGGAATCTAAACTTAAAGAAGAGTATGGTCCTCTTCCTTCAGCTCTAGCAGGAGCGATTCGTGACAGTTCTAATCTACGGGACTTCTTCTCACATGTTATAGGGATTGTCTATAACAATGGTGATCTTTGGCTTGGGTCAGACTGGGATCTCATGCAAAACCGTTGTGAAGATAAGTTACTACTCCCCCTTGAGGCATATATTTAAATTATGAGTTTCTTTTAGTTTTGAGCCCTCGTAGTCTAGCTTGGATAGGACACAGGGTTGCGGTCCCTGTAACCCGGGTTCAAATCCCGGCGAGGGCAT
>CAZCWL010000023.1:0-7563 GCA_964502435.1 Candidatus Woesearchaeota archaeon
GAAGCAAAAGGAAAAAAAGTTTTGGTCGAACTTAAAAACAAACAAGTTCTGTCTGGAACGCTCATAGCGTTCGATATCCATATAAACATTGTGCTGGACGACGTAACAGAGATGGAGGATGGACAACCAAAAAGGCAGCTAGGTCGAGTGTTCGTTAGAGGAGACACAATAATAACTATATCTCCTGGTGAATAGAATGAGCAAGGGAACACCTTCTAAAGGTAAACACTCGAGAGGTAAGACGCACATAAGGTGTAGACGATGTGGAAGACATTCATTTAATCTTAGGAAGGGATACTGTGCAGCGTGTGGATACGGTAGAACAAAGAAAATCAGGTCCTATGCATGGTCAGCAAAGAAAGTGAACAGAGAACGGATCATTTAAAACCTTTAGCAAACCTTGAATCTCCACTAACTCTACTGTAATATTTCTTAATCTCTTCAAGCGCATTAACAGTGTTAGAGACAACAACACCAAACCCATTACCCTTTATGAAAACACCTTGCTTCGGGTTAAGCCTCGAAGCAACAGATATGACAGTATTCACATCTGCATCCACTTCAACGGTTTCAAACTTGTCTTCACCTTTCCCTTTAAGCACCAACTCTAAGTACTTCACTTCAAGGTCTTGAATCCGTTTTTTAAACTGCTTCCATTCCTTAAAGAATCTCTCAGCTGTTTTAGGGATGTCCTTGTACTCAACACCCCATAGTTCAGACACCTGTCTAAGTATTTTCTCATACTCTTGAACTTTCTTCAAAGCATCGTCTCCTGCCACAATCTCAAACCTCACTACACCGTCTTGTATCCTACTAACATTGATAATCTTTATCAGTTTAATATCTTTTGTATTGTCAAGATGAGTCCCACCACAAGCCTCAACATCATAATCACCTATCTTCACTATACGTAGAACCTTGCCTGGAACAGCACCTCCCTGGTATATCCTAGTTGAGTACTTTAACTCTGCCTCTGTTCTAGGCATAAAAAACTTCTCAACCTTAACAGCCTTTCTAACTAACTCATTAGCTACCCGCTCAATCTCCTGGACTTGATCAAAAGAAGGTAGTTCATAATGAGTAACATCTAATCTAGCCTTCTCAACAGTTTTCTCAGCCCCTTCCTGGTTAACATGATCGCCAAGAACCTTACGTGCAGCGTAATTCAGCACATGAACAGCTGTATGTAGTACTGTTAATTTCTTTCTCCTACCTTGGTCAATGACACAATGCACTTCATCACCAACAGTGAAGTTAGGGTCATTCATAAGCACATGGACAACAACACCATTCTGCTTAAACACGTCAACAACAGGGATGTTATTGATAAAGCCTTTATCACAGTCCTGACCACCACTCCTAGGATAAAACAAAGTCTTATCTAAAATAACATACTTCCCCTCTATGCCAATAACATTAGCATCGAACTCAAAGTCACTCTCTTGTTCATAGAATAACAACTCTGTTTTTGGATATTCACCAGATAGGACCTTGGATACCTCCTTTTTCCTTGCTTTCTTAAGTGCATTTAACCTCTCATAGAACTCATGTGGAATATCAATAGACTTAACCATTGCAACAATATCAGGTGTGATCCCATGTGACGTGTAAAGCATTAACATAGTATCAACATCTATTTTGTCATACTTCTTCAATAATGACTTAGCTTTCTTTAGTGTAGCATAGTACCTACGCTTCTCAATGTCAATAATTTCTGGTATGTGTCCTAATTTTAAATCACTGTACCATTTACCAAACTCTTCAAGATGTAACTTCATAAGCTCTACTAGATCAATGTCCCATTTGTTCCTCTCAAGAATCGAAAAACATCTTCTAAGTAGAACTCTTAAATTGTACCCACCACCAACATTACTTGGCAATGCTCCATCATTTATAGCAACTAACAACGTTCTTGTATGCTCTGCAAGTATGTAAGCCTCAGCAACGGGTATAACCTTTGACTTAATCTCCTCAACATTTATCCCCATACGTTCAGCAATCATGCTCCATGCTTTGTCTAGACTACCAACGTCGTCAACATTCAACAGCCCTGACAGTTTGATAAACTCTCTCCAAAAGTTATCATCCCTTTTAACACCAGTCTTAGCAAATATATACTCCAAAACCTTAGGAAAAACAACGTCGTATGACGTGATAGAACCATTAACAACCCAAGCCCATCTCTCTGCACCAGCTCCCATGTCAATTACCTTTGTTTTCAATTCTTTATAACCGTCCTCTAATTGCTCATACTGCATGTAAACCTGATTGGCAAGCTCAAGACTTTTGTAGAAAAATTCAATCGATGGACCAAAGTTCCCACCACCAACCCAAACATCCTCATGCAGTATCAACTCCTCACGAGGAATATTAAGAACATTAACAAAGAACTCCCACATCTGCTTAACCCCTTCATCCTTAAAGTAGATGTGTTTTTCTCTGTTAAAAACGTGTTGACCAATCATGATAAATCCTGTGTACTGAGATGGATTGATACCAACATTCTCCATGTCATTAAACCTTAGACAAAACTGGTCCTCTAGAACAGCATCAGCAGGTGGATCAACCTCACCAGAAACAACGTATGGCTGAAACACATTAACACCAGCTACCACAAAGTACAGTTGATCATACCATCTAGCAACAACAGGATACCTTCTTATTGGCTTGTAACCCCACTTTGCAAACGTCTTAACAAACATCTTATAAACATCAAAGTAAGACACATCACTTATCTTCTTGCCTACAAAACTGTATGACTCACTAGAGCAGGCAGGTTCTCCACAAAAATCCCTTGGCTTAAGAGACCAGAAACCTCTACCACATTTTTTACACACATACCTCTTAAGACCCAATTGCTTAAGTGAATCTACAGGATAGTACTTAGAGTATTCACGAAAAAACTTCGCCTTTAGTTCTTTCTTTAGTTCTTTGTCAGATTGCATGAACAGAGTTAAAATACAATATTAAAATACTTTACGCAACAACAGTAAAACTATTAAAAATACAACGCTATTAACATTTATGCCTTTTCGCAAACTGAAAAAAGAGATAGGGCCAGGCGTGATAACAGGAAGCGCAGACAATGATCCTGCTGGGATAATAACGTACACAACTGCTGGAGCTTTATACGGATACGCTACACTCTGGGTAATGTTCTTAATAACACCATTACTAATAGTAGCACAAGAAATGGCTGCTAGAATAGCACTTGTCAAGAAAAAAGGACTAGCAACAATAATCGAAAATAATTATGGGAAAAAGATGGCAACAGTAATAGTTTCAACACTACTTCTAGCAAATATAGCAACAATCGGAGCAGATATAGCAGGGATGTGTGCTGTACTTGGTATGATCACGTCAACAAATTGGATACTATGGTTAATCCCTGTTGCATCCATGATCACGTACATCGTCCTAGAAAAGAAGTACAAAGTTATCCGGTCAATCCTACTTGGCTTATCAATAATGCTAATTGTTTATATCTTATCAGCACTAGCTGCTAATCCAAACTGGAGTGATATTGCAGCAGGATTTGTACCAAAGATCATACCTGAAATTGGATTCATAACGGTTGTAGTAGGATTGATTGGTACTACAATATCTCCTTATTTACTATTCTGGCAATCATCTGAAGAGGTGGAAGAACATAAGACAATACTCAGAGCAAGAGAAGTAAAAGAGGACACAATAATTGGTATGGTCTGGTCCACAGTCATAGCTGTATTCATTATAATAGCTGGAGCTGAAACATTGTACACTAATGGTATTGCCCCAAGCACTGTTGAAAACATAGCATTAGCCTTGAAGCCAATAGCAGGAGAGCTAACGTACACCCTATTTGCAATAGGAGTCATAGTCTCTGGATTGCTTGCACTTCCTGTTCTTGCAGGGTCAACAGCCTATGCTGTTGCTGACCTAATGGGGTGGAAAAGAGGACTTAACAAAAAGCCACATCTGGCAAAAGGTTTCTACACGGTGTTTGTACTGTCAATAGTGATTGGAGTGATAATCGCACTCTTACACCAAAACCCAGTGAAACTCATGTTCTACACCCAAGTCCTAGATGGATTTCTAACACCAATACTAATAGGAATCCTACTTCTAATCTGCAACAACAAAAAGATAATGGGGGACTACACAAACTCGAGAATGTATAACATACTTGGTATGATACTTCTTGTAACCATGCTTGTCTTAGATGGATTATTACTACTAACCCTATAGAAACATTTTTATTGGCAGTAGAACAACTATTTTCTAAGGGGCTGTAGTTTAGTGGTAGAACAACGGGCTCCAGAACGCTGGAGCGCTGATCTCTGAGATGAAGAACTATGGGTGTGGAGACACCCGTAGGCCAGGGTTCGACTCCCTGCAGCCCCATAAAGTTTTTAATACAGAGCATTACAAGATTACTATGTCATTTTTTTCAAACCTGATAAAACTAGTTAAAGAGGAGAGGAGAGCAGAGATAGAAAAAGAGCTAAAAGAGATAAAAAGCACGCCTGCAAAAGTAAGAGAGCTAAAAGGTAAAGCCATACTCAATCTAAATGGAAAATTCGTAGAATATGGGCTGGGAAACAGATATGTTTACAGATTCTCTAGACGGAAGGAAATAAAAACAGAGATACGTGTTGGAGACGTGGTTCTCGTCTCCAAAGGTGGTACATCCTATCAAGGGGTAGTATCAGAGATCAGAAAGAATAGCATAACAATTATGACTGATAATAAATTACCTATTCTAAAAAACGTTAGAATAGACCTCTATGTTAATGACATAACATTCCAGCGGCAGATAAGTGCTCTGGAGAAAGCTAGCAAAAACGAGAGAAGGTTAAACTATGTTCTACTAGGAAAACTACAGCCAAAATTCGAAAGCACAACCATAAAGAAGTTCTACACCAACCTTAATCCTTCACAGAAAGAAGCAGTAAAAAAAGCCATAGAAGCAAGAGACATATTTCTAATACACGGACCACCCGGAACAGGAAAAACAACAGTTGCTGCTGAAATCATAAAACAATGCGTTAAAAGAGGATTAAGAGTGTTAGCAACGGCTGAAACAAACACTGCTGTAGACAATATAGCAGAAAAGGTCGATTGTGTAAGGATTGGACACCCAGCAAGAATAAATGAAAAACTGATAAAACAATGCCTAGACAAGAGAGTTGAAAGTATAAAAGAATTCAAATTAGCAAGGAGCATAAGAGAAAGTATTGACAAGGACGTAGAACGGATAAACAAACAATTATCCAGATTCAAAAAATGGAGAAGAGGACTCTCAGACGTTCAAATACTAAAGCTTGCTAAACAAGACAGAGGAATAAGAGGAATACCCAGGGGTACAATAAAAGAGATGGCAGCAATAGTAAAAGAGAAAATAAAAATCGATGCCACGTTTAAAAAGATAAGATCACTAGAGCAAGAAGCAATTAAAAAGGTAATATCCAACGCAAAAGTTGTCTGTGCAACGAACACAACGTGTGGATCAGAATTCCTACAAAGTGAACACTTTGACGTTGTTGTGATAGACGAAGCAACGCAAGCAACAGAACCATCCTGCTGGATACCAATAAACATGGCAGACAAAGTAATACTTATTGGAGACCATAAGCAACTTCCACCCCTTGTTGTTGCTGCAAAACAACTTGAGAAAACAATGTTTGAGCGACTGATAGAGACACATAAGAATGTCTCAATCATGCTAAACGTACAGTACAGAATGAACGAAAAGATATGTGCATTCTCCAACAAGAGGTTCTACAACAATAAACTGATAACAGACAACAGCGTAAAGAACCAAGTACTGTATGACGTCGTAAAGAAAAAAGCAAAGATAGACACAAAAGAACCAGTAATATTCATAAATGTTGAAGGCGAAGAAAAGAAGAAAAAGGGATCCACATCGTACTACAATCCTAAAGAAGTAGAAGTAGTTAAAAAGGTAGTAAAAGAACTTCTAGCGCTTGGTGTAAAAAAAGAATGGATAGGTGTAATAACACCATACGATGACCAGGTAGCAGAGATAAAAAAATCCGTGCCTGTTGAAGTACATACTGTAGATGGTTTCCAAGGAAGAGAAAAAGAGGTTATAATTGTCTCCTTTGTTAGGTCAGGAGATGGTCTAGGATTTTTAACGGATGAAAGAAGACTAAATGTGACATTAACACGAGCAAAAAGGATGTTAATAATGATAGGAAACAAAAAGACACTGTGTAAAAATGTAATGTATAAAGAATTAATAAAAGAGTATGCGAAACTACAAGCTCTTCAGTAGATCTCTGTAAATCTTTATTGTGTACGGTGATACTCTGTACTCCTTGGCTATCTTTATAGCGTCAAGATTTTTCACGTACACAATGGTACTTATAACCATTGCTTTTACAGACTTGCCAGAAAGGGGTATCTTTAAAAGTAATGATTTTACTTTCCGGTACTCTTTTGGAGTGAGATTAAACTCCTTTGCGTATCTGTCTAAGAAAGGAAGAGGATCCTCGGGAGGCAGGTGAATACGTAGGGCTCTAATATTCCTTTTCAGAAATCTAAAGATCCTCTTCCTATTCACCCCAAACACGTACTCAAGATCCTCAAGTAGGATAGGCAAGCCTTTTTTCCTGGCTGCTATGTAAACCAAAGACGCTAAGTTTGCTTGCTTCTCTCTAGGAAGCAAAGCTCCTCTGCTTTCCAGCTCAGAGTACAATCTGAGCACAACAGGCTTTATAGCTAGCAGATCGTTTGTGTTTGTCAGTTCTGCAATCGTTTGAACGTTTTCATCTGTTAGGGCTAACATTTGTTACCACCTAATAGTAATTATACATAAGTAGTATATAAAGTTTACTATCAAGTAGTAGTTACATAACGTTTTATATCCATCGCACACATAAAAAGAATTGAAACTGTGATGAAGAATGAAAGTACTATTTATCGAAGCAAGGAGCAACAAATGCGTAGACAATAATATAATATCTCAGTTAATCAAAAGGATAGGTAAAAGGATCGCATTGTATTCCACAGTACAGTACTTAGACTGTCTAGAAAAAGTAAAAAAAGAACTCGAATCAAAAGGAATAACAGTAGAGACTCCAAAAGCCCCTTTAGCAAAGTATCCTGGCCAAGTATTAGGTTGCTCTGTTGGAAAATCAGAACTCACTAGCGTCTACATTGGAACAGGTGAATTCCATCCAATAGCAATAGCTACAACAAACAACAGACCTGTAATCATACTAAACCCAGAGAGTAACACAGTATCAGAGCTACCAGTAGAAACAATAGAAAAATATAAACGCAAGAAAGAACTAAACAGGATACTAGTAGAAAAAGCAGAGACAATAGGTATACTTGTCTCTGTTAAGCCTGGTCAAAGGAAGATAGAAGCTGCTGAATCACTAAAAAAACAACTCGAAAGCAATGGAAAGAAAGCGTACATAATAATGTTTGACACGCTGGACGTTTCTCAGCTTGATAACTTCCCATTCATCCAGGCTTACATAAATACAGCCTGCCCGAGAATATCCGATGACAAATTCAACAAACCAATAATAAACATAACAGACTATAAGTGAT
>CAZCWL010000024.1:0-1593 GCA_964502435.1 Candidatus Woesearchaeota archaeon
ATGTTTTCTTCTACTTCTGTAGGAGAACCTAACTTTCTAATATCTTTTTCACGTACGTAATAGTACATCAGAGCAACATAGTATGGCTTTCCTGGATCAGAGAACGCTTGCCATTCGTATATATAGAATGTCTTGTTTGCTTTAAACTGTGGACACCTGCTCTTTACTTCAATTGCTACTTTCTCGTTTTCAAGGTCCCAAACACTATCAACTATTGGAATGCTGAGAACTTTAGATAGCCAATACTCATTTATCCGTCCCACAGCAACTCTGTAATCCATAGCGTGTAAATCTCTTTCAGTTTTAATAATGTTCCGAAACAAATATAAATATGCTCAGTGGTTCAAGTCAAATGGATCTAGAAACACTAGAATCAAAACTCGGAATAACTATAAGGTCTTTACCTGTTCCTGTAATGTCTACTTATTTACTATACTCTGCTTTTAAGTCTGCTGCAACAGACACATCTTATCTCTCCACACTCACAACCACATTGAAACCATTCTTCTGTGGATCTTCCTTGATTATTTTTCCGCTTGTTGGGGTGTACTTTGCCTTACATGCTTACAATTCAAAACATTTATAAATGAACCAAACATATACACACGTTATGAGTGTTGAGCCAAAGCTGTTTGGTAAGTATGATTACAATGTGACTGTTAGGGATCCAGGGTTAGTTAGGTACATCTCTCTTCGTCCAGTATTTCTTCCTCACACACATGGCAGGTTAAGACAAAGGTTTAAGAAGTCAGAGGCAAACATTGTTGAACGCTTTATGAAGCACTTAGGTAATCCTGGGCACAGTGGTAAAGATCATTGGTGGTCGTCTGCAAGAACAACTGGAAAGTATGCTACTCATTATAAGATTATGAGAGAGGCGTTTGAAATCATTGAGAAGAAAACAGGCGAGAACCCTATCCAAGTTTTGGTTAGGGCTATTGAGAATGCTGCTCCAAGAGAGGAAGTTACAACACTTGGTCTTGGGGGTGTTGTTGTTCTAAAACAGGTTGATACTTCTCCTCAGAGAAGAGTGGACTTGGCTATAAGATGGATAGTCCAGGGTGCTTACAAAAAGACAACACATAGCAAGAAATCGGCTGGTGAGATCCTTGCTGAAGAAATAATGCTTGCTGCTAACTATGACAGTAATGCGTTTGCAATAAAGAAAAAGCAGGAAGTAGAGCGACAGGCTGCTTCGTCAAGGTGATGTTTTATGGTTGAGAAGGAGTCTATGATTGATAAGATAAAGCGCTTGATGTATAAAAGAGAGAACATAAGAAATATAGGTATTGTTGCTCACGTGGACCATGGGAAGACTACAACGTCTGATAGTTTGCTGGCTGGTGCTGGCATGATCTCCTATGAGACAGCTGGTCAGCAGCTTGCATTGGACTATCTAAACGTGGAGAAGGAGAGAGGTATCACTGTACAGAACGCAGACGTTAACATGGTCCACGAGTATGAAGGCGATGAATACCTAATAAATCTTATTGATACGCCTGGTCATGTTGATTTTGGCGGGCATGTAACAAGAGCTATGAGAGTTATAGACGGTGCTGTTGTTATATGTGATGCTGTTGAAGGTGTTATGCC
>CAZCWL010000024.1:1693-7455 GCA_964502435.1 Candidatus Woesearchaeota archaeon
CCAAAGATATGGAGAGGAGACTTGGAAAGTGATGTTGGGAAGTCACTTGTTGCATGCGATCCAAATGGGCCTACTGTGCTTGTTGTGTCTAGAGTTATGGTCGATCCACAGGCTGGAGAGATAACTACTGCAAGGATATTTTCTGGTACTGTTGAAAGAGGACAGGATGTTTATCTACTTGGTGCAAAGCGGCAGACAAAGATACAACAATTATATTTGTTTAAGGGTGCTCAGAGATTTGTTATAGACAAAGTTCCTGCGGGAAACTTATTAGGCGTGTCTGGGCTTAAAGATGCAACATCAGGTGAGACTGTTACAACAGTTCCGGACATGGAGCCATTTGAGCAGATAAAACATATATTTGAACCTGTTGTTACAAAAGCATTTGAGGCAAAGTCATCAAAGGATCTAAAAAAGCTTGTTGATGCTTTGAGTGCTATAAGTAAAGAGGATCCCACGATTAGAGTTGAGATTGATCGAGAATCTGGTCAAAACCTTGTCTCAGGTCTTGGGGAGTTGCATCTTGAGATTATTCAGAATCAATTGAAGGAGAAGTATGGACTTGATGTGGACACATCTCCTCCGATAGTAATCTACAGGGAAACTATAACAAGGCAATCACCTACTGTTATGGGGAAATCACCAAATAAGCACAACCACCTGTTTTTTGTTATGGCTCCTCTACCTGACAAGATTAGAGACGCCATACTCAAAGGTGATATCCCAGAGGGGAGGATTAAAAAGAAGGATGATAAACTTATCGAGCTATTAATGAAGCATGGCTTCTCGAGGGAGGAGGCAAAGTCTGTTAAGGTAATAAAAAATGGTAACATATTCATGGAGCAGACAAGAGGGATAGTTCATATTGGAGAGATAATGGAGTACCTCATGCAAGGGTTTGAGCAGACAATAGAAGAAGGACCTCTTGCAAAGGAGCCAATAACTGGTATTCAGTTTGTTCTTGTTGATGCTAAGCTTCATGAGGATGCGATACATAGGGGTCCTGCACAGATTATACCAGCACTTAGAGAGGCACTTAGAGAAGCATTTATGCAGGCGGACCCAACCATACTTGAACCAGTCCAGAAGATAAGGATAGATGTTCCTATGGAGTACATGGGTGCTGTTTCAAAGCTTATTCAGGGTAGAAGAGGGCAAATGATAAGCACTGATCAAGAGGGAGATGAACATCTGGTCATTATTGCTAAGCTCCCTGTAGCAGAGATGTTTGGTTTGACTGCTGAGTTAAGGGGAGCTACAGCTGGTAGGGGTGTTTGGTCTCTTATAGATTCTCACTTTGAAAAGGTTCCAAAATCATTGGAATCGGAAATTATAAAAAAGATAAGATTAAGAAAAGGCTTAGATAATACTTAGAAGGAGGTATAATGTATGGCAAAACCACACATAAACGTTGTATTTATAGGGCACGTGGACCATGGAAAGTCCACAACAGTAGGTAGGCTACTGTATGAGACAGGGGTTATATCAGAGCAGATTATAGAGAAGTACAAGAAAGAAGCAGAGACACTTGGAAAGCAGACATTTGAGTTTGCTTTTGTATTAGATGCTTCGAAGGAAGAGAGGTCAAGAGGTTTAACAATTGACTTAGCACACAGGAAGTTCGAAACAGAGAAATACACATTTACTATTATTGACGCTCCAGGACACAAGGACTTTATTAAGAATATGATTACAGGGACTTCACAAGCAGACGCAGCAGTTCTAGTTGTCTCAGGTAAGGACGGTGTACAGCCACAGACAAAGGAACATGCGTATTTAGCAAAGGTTCTTGGAGTAAAGCAGATGATAGTGTCAATTAACAAGATGGATGCAGTTAACTACGATCAGTCTAAGTTCAATGAGGTTAAAGATCAAGTAAGTAAATTGCTACAGACAATAGGGTACAAAGTCGATCAAGTACCTTTCATACCTACCAGTGCTTACAAAGGCGACAACATAACAAAGAAGTCAGAGAACATGTCTTGGTACGATGGACCAACGTTGCTAGAGGCTCTTAACAACCTTAATCCACCAGAGCAGCCGATCGACTTGCCTTTGAGAGTTCCTATACAGGACGTGTACACTATACAAGGTATAGGTACTGTTCCAGTAGGGAGGGTGGAAACAGGAGTGCTTAAGGTTGGAGACAAAGTAGTGTTTGAACCGTCACACAAGACAGGAGAAGTGAAATCCATAGAGGAACACCACCAGTCAATACCAGAGGCTAAGCCAGGTGACAATGTTGGTTTCAACGTCAGAGGGATTGAAAGAAAGGATATAAGAAGAGGAGATCTTATGGGGCACGTTGACAGTCCACCAACAGTGCCTAAGAAGTTCGAAGCACAGCTAATAGTATTAAACCACCCAACTGCAATAGCTGTTGGTTACACGCCAGTGCTTCATGCACACACAGCACAAGTTCCAGCAAAGATAGTAGAAATAAAGAGCAAGCTTGATCCGAAGACAGGAGGAGTTGCAGAAGAGAATCCAAAGTCAATAAAGGCTGGAGACGCTGCTGTTGTAGTAATAGAACCACAGAAACCATTAGCAATTGAAGAGAAAGGAAAGATTCCACAACTAGCATCTTTCGTACTTAGGGACATGGGCATAACAGTAGGAGCAGGAGTAGTGACAAAGATACTTGAAGCACGCCAAGCTTAATTTTTTATTTTTGGTGTTTAATTATGAAAGCTAGAATTAAGGTTGCATCAACTGATATTAAGAAGCTAAATGATCTTGTGAACCAGATAGTAGACATAGCTAACAGAATGAATGTGAAGTATAAAGGACCAATCCCTTTACCAGTTCGTAGGTTAAAGCATACAACCAGAACTGCTCCAGACGGTGAAGGTAGAGAGCTGTACGAGACTTATGAGCTAAGGATCTACAAACGATTGATAGACATGGACATGAATGACAAGGCGTTACGTTACATAATGCGAATTCCTATACCAAAAGAGGTTCACATAGAAATGCAGTTTGTGAACTAAAAATGTTTAAATAGTTTTATATTCTTAGATGCTTATGCACGTGAGTAAATTTGAGTGTAAGAAGTGCGGTGCTAAGTTTGAAGTTAGCTGGGTCAGGAAAGGTAGAAAATGGGTATTTGAGTCTGATCCAAGATGTCCAAGGTGCAATAGCGTTGAAGTTAGAATACAGCGCCAAGAGTAAGGTTTATTAATGTTCTGCATTCCTTTTTGTTATGAAATGTCCTTACTGTGGCAAAGATGGACTGAAGGATGATTATATTTACTGCCCTTATTGTGGAAAGCAGATTAGAAAGCCAATTCAGCAGGTTATGAAAGAGGCAGTGGAAGATTTTATGTCGTTTGTTAAACCCATTCTTAACGCTTTTAACATTCAGATTAAAGAGGTATCACCAAAAGAAATTCAAAAGCAGTTAGAGAAACCAGAACTTAAGCCTCCAAAGAAGGAGGTTGTTGAGCCAGAAGTGGCTATGAAAAGGGAAGGTGGAAAAGTTTTCATAGAAGTTATGCTTCCTGGTGTGAAGTCAGAAAGAGATATTTACTTGTATGAGATGGAAGAATCTGTTGAGGTTAGAGCAGACACTAAAAATAAAACATACTTTCGGGTTATTTCCTTACCAAAAAACACAAGAGTACTTAGCACAAAGTTTGAAAGTGAGAAACTTCAGATAGTGTTATGGTGACTTACGCTATACTTGGTGTTGACTTTGGAACTACGACTGCTATGTCTTTGGTAGACCTCTGTGGAAATCTTATGTTTTACTCTTCTAGGAGGAACGGGGGAATTAAGTTTATTGTTAGCACTGCTTCGAGTATTGCTGTTCCTGTTATAGTAGCTGTTGATGTGCTTAAACCACCTCGCCTATCTAAGAGAATAGCTTCTTTTTTTAATGCAGTTCTTGTAAAGCCTGATCACAATTTGCTACTAAGGGAGAAGATCTCTCTAGCAAGAGGATACAAGTACTCTAATGATCATGAGAGAGATGCAATTGCTTCTGCTTTCTACGCATACAAGCGCTATCGTAGGCTATTTGACAAAATAGGACATGATGATGTGAGTCATGAGATAAAAAAGAGAATAATTAAAGGAGAATCTCACTCCATACATCAAGCCATAATAGATTTAAAACAGTAAGGCGCGTCTTTTTTATGAAAAACATTATTATCCCACCTTACACAGATTATATACAAGGTATTGGCGTAGTCATGAATTTGCTTGCTAAATCCAGTCCTAAAGACGTCTATGAGTATCCTATTGACTATCTACGTGAGCTTAATAACATGGTGGTATTCAAGGTTGGTGATGATTACAAGTTGATAAAGCATGGTAAGTGTAATTTAAGCACAGGTATTGAGATCGAGTACTTGACTCCACAGTTTGTTATATTCTGTCCTTGTTGTGGAGAAACATGGCACCCAAATGGATTTAGTGTTTGGTACAGTAAACAAATGAGTGGCACATATGATGTTGAGCCTGTGGCAAGAGTCATTGACACGATGCTGGCAGTTTCATTTCCTTCCACATTGAAAGCATCAAAGATAAAAGCTCTTGTATCTAACCCCAACCTTAAGGTTTATCATCTAGAGAGGATGGGATTGCTTGAAAGGATAGGAAATGAGTACAAGTCTGTTGAGTCAATGGTAGATCTGCTAGACATTGATGTTAATTGGAAGCAAAGAGTTGATTACGTACGAAGATTAGACGCCCCATTGACAAAGATAGCTAAAAGAGATAAAGAAATATTCTATGGTATACGAAAGAGACTTTTACCTACTCGTCGACAGAAATACAAAAAGCCAACATTGGATGATTACTTAAGGTGATCTTATGAAAATAGAGTCATCTATGGTGTACGAAATACTTTCTGGTAAGGGATCCCGGCACGATAAACGTGTTGCAATTCAGATTTCCAGAGCAAAGTCTATTGAGGCTTATCTTATCTATCTGGAGAACAAGGGAAAATTTGGACGTGTTTATCAAGGATTGAAGGATGAGCTTAGCGAACTTGGTTATGTGGAAAGACTTCCAAGACACAATCTTGAGTTAAGATTAGCTAACTTAGACTTCCGTGTTTTCTCTGGGTGTGTAGCAGGATACAAAGTTCTATCTAAACCAAGCCTACTTGCTGTTGATAATGGACTTTATGTTGTGGTTTTCAGCGATTCTTACCCATCACTTTCTAAAGCCTCATTAGACGTTCTTACCATGCGTTCTGTTGGAGAGCCAGCGTTAGGTATTATTGTTTATCCTAACAGAAAGGTTTCTATCTTACCTGATGCTGAAGATCTGGTATCAAAGATAGCAGACTACTACAAATCCAAGTACAGTATTGAGTTTGAAAGATGTTCACTTGATAAATAGTATGTCTTTTCCAATATCATATTCTTTAGCACCTCTTAACAGTTCACGTACTTTACGTACATTCCCTTTCTTTAACACGCTAATACAGAGTTTTTTACCTACTCTCTTCATCTCTTTTACTGCTTTTTCAATCTCATCTACGTCTTGTAATACTGTTATGCTAACCACCCAATCAAATTCTTTATTCTTGAATGGAAGGTTTTTTGCATCAGCTTTGATAACATTCAACCCTTTCTTTTTGCAATGCTCTACAAACTTGCTGGATACATCTACTCCTGTGTAGTCCTCAATGTAATTAGCTAGCAGGCATGTCCCACAACCCACGTCTAATACTTTACCTTTTATGTCTACAATGTTTAGAATTGTTTCTATCTTCTGTTTTTGCTCTTCCTCGTAAAGATTACCATAGCCTT
>CAZCWL010000025.1:0-6616 GCA_964502435.1 Candidatus Woesearchaeota archaeon
ATTAGGGAATATTACAGCAGCTATAACAAACGCTATTAAGTCCAACATAACTAATTATTAGTGTTTGCTCTTATTAACTCTTTCTAACGCTGATTTAATTAGAATGGGTAAAATAACTGTTGCATCCCCTTCTATCGTGACGTATCTAGCTTTTTCATTTACCTTCCCCCAAGAAATAGCTTCTCTCAACCTTGCACCACTAAGTGACCCATCCCACTCTGGAGCTGTTGTAACATAGACAGCATAGTCTAAACCGTCTCTAAATTGGTTCCACCATATTGTATGGTGTTTTGATATTCCTCCACCTAGCATTAGCGCTCCTGTTTTCTTTGCACTGTAGATAAAATTACTCATCTTTTGTTCGTCCTTCATGACATTTATGTTAAAGTCCTTGTGTCCGTCCTGCCAGAATAACCATAGTTGGTATCCAACAGCACCATCTGTTGGACCAGGGATAATCATAGGTATTTTGTTCTTATAACACCAGTATACAATTGAACTCTCCTTGTTTGGCTCACTTTCAAGCCTTTTTCCGATTTCCCATACAAGTTCATACGTTGACAGATCTTTATTCTCACTGTAAATTGATTGTAAAATTGGCTGAATGTGATCCTCTAGAACCTCACCGTAAGACTCATTCGGAATAAAGATGTTGCCCTCACGGTTTATTCCACTGCGTCTAAGTTGTACATCATCAGCATTGAAGTCACCATGGTAGTAATCCTTCCAAACACGTGCTAGGTCATGATCAAGCGTCCCACACGTAGTTATTACTAGATCAACCATATTATGTTCAACAAGGTACCTTATAATACCGCGAGTTCCTGTTGAAATTAGACACGCAGGAAAGGATAAGATTTTCATGCAATCTTTGTCAGAAAGCATGTCTACTAGTATATCCACTCCTACACCTAGTTTCTTTGCAACAAACCCTCCAGAACCACGCATAGCTCTAGATAGGTCTGAAAACGATGATACTAAATCAATTTCTATGTCCTTAATCGGATCCATAGAAAAAAGAAAGTAAAAAGGTTAATAAACGTTTCTATCATCCTAGTAAACCTGTTGCCTATTTCATGCTTTTTACAGTCACACTGCAACTTCTAGACGTTGTAATAAGACTTATAAAACTAAAACTAGAACTTTAATCTATGCCAAGACCACACTTATCACTGTATAAACTACGTGAACTTGAGAGACGAGGAGAAGATGCTAGCGAGGAGTATGAACGCCTTGCCGAGAAGATTAAGAAGGGGGCTACAGTTGGTGGAAATAAAATAGACTGTTTAGTTCTTTGGGGCTCTTATAATCCAGACTACACACTCGAGGAGAAATTAAAGATAGCAAGTGATTTGGAAAATAAAGTGATCACATGGCAGGATGATGTGATCATAATTGCAACGCAATGGGAATACAAAACAGGGAGACAGTACACACTGTATCAAGTAGGTGAGTATTTCAAGGGGCGTATCTATTGGGATCCTAAGCATGAGAGAGTAAGCTTTCCCACAAAGCGCCATATTAACATTTACCCGTTCAAGATGGAGATGGGACATGGCACCATAAAAGTACCTGTCCCAAAATTGGACACGACACGTGTACTCTCCCACAAAGAAGCTTACAATGAATTTTCTCCTAGCCAGAGAAGTATGTACAAGTTGGCACTCAAAGACCTAAGACTAGAACCATCTTAAATCGGTAAATTTAAAAATTTGTTACATGGTCTAATATTGATTAAAATGGTAGACCCGATTTACGTCACAAAGGTTGCTAAAAGAGAACCACAGTACCCCAGCGGGATTACCTTCACAATTCCTTTCTTTGACTATGAGGATTATGAATGGTTTAAAGAAACGTATAAAAAAACTAAATTTACCTTTCCAACCTATCATTCAGAAGGCATAGGACTATTTTATAAATTAGTTCAAGCAGTTCAACAAAGAGATGAACCTACTATTGAGGAGATGCTATCAAAATTAGAGAACTACACTGTTAAAAATTATGATGAAATGACAGAGGTAGAAAAATGGGCACATACGGCCTTACAATTACCTGGTGATTGGGGTCCGGTTGGCGAAAATAAAAAGAAGCTTAAAGAGATAATAACTGCTCGCGCGTCTGGGAGAGTTCTAGAGGCAATGTGTGGTTTCAATTCCTATTTTGGCGAATCAGATAAGATAACAGAGGTAGTTGCATTAGATTTTTGTAGAGAGGCGCTGGAAAGATATGAATACCCAGAGAGAACTAGAATTTTGTACGATTTGGAGAGAGTTGTTAATGGTGAAAAAATGGATTTCTTTGAAGATGGCTCATTTCAAACGGTTGGCGTGTTTTTTGGGCTGGATTACTTAACTAATCCAATCCCGGTTTGCAAAGAATTTTACAGGATTCTATCAGATGGTGGAAAACTGTTAGTGGTTGATGGAACAATGCAAGGCTATGCAGACATCAAGAAAAGACCATTTGATCCAGATGTTTGTTCATCTACGATGAGGTTAGCAGGATTCTCTACAAGCATCGAGCGTCTTCCAGTAAAAGTAGAGGGCGAGTTAGGAGAATATTATCTGATTGAAGGAAAAAAGTAGCCCAGTGAGTTAATTTCTCATGAGAGGTTTAATTGCTTCTCCTATATTAAGTATTCTGTTGTATTCTCCTGAATATTTGAATTTTCGTGTGCTGAAAAGTTGTATCTTAATTCCATGCTCAGAAAGAATTTCAAGGTAGAGATCATGCATTTTAGCGAAGGTTTCAACGTGCTCAGGGAAACGTATAAAGCACAAGGAAGAATTCAAAACAGGCACCTCTCTACGTTGGTTAGGATCATACTCTACAAAAGGCAGATATTCTCTAGATATGAAAAAGTTCTTCCATACTTCCAATCCAGAAGAGGAATCAAACTCTTTTGGCATTTCTATTAAAGAGTATCTTAACTCTGCAAGTTGTTGCCCTAGATCTGCTTCTAACATTTCTTCTATCTCTGGACGCCTCCATCTCTTTATTACCTCTTTAACATATTCATCTTCGTATTCCTCCACCCCTTCTAGCCAAACTCTATAATCTCTAAACATATACCCAACTACTTGCGGGACATGTGCACTAACAACGTCATATAAATCATTAGCATAATACTCAGGATAGAAGTAAGGGATATCTCCACTGATTTTATAGATCAGATATATTTTTTTGGTTATGCTCCAATCCTTGCTATCATAATAGCTTAAAACTGTCTCAAGTAATTTTTTGTCTGTGGAAGTTAATTTCGTAGTAAAAATCGTATTACGCCCATCTCGGGACATTGTAGTAAAGTACTTCTCTTTCATTTCCACCGCCTTCTGATACCTACCATGTGAAGAGTTAACAATAATATATATTTTTCGCTGTCTTGCTGTGCCAGACCCAGCATACCAAAAAGCATTGCCTCATGGTAGGTTCATAAACAGTATAAGTGAGATAATCGGAACAAGAGGCAAGGCATACCTCGTGAGAATTGTTCTTATAGCAGATTCAATTAATACTTAGGGCCTACTAAACACGTATTAAATCGATAAAAATTTAAGTAAAGTAAACGTTAGAAGAATATGCGTAAACTAATCTTCGTTATACTGCTTTTTGCTCTCAGTGTAAGTTTCGCAGACGTAACCATTACGAATATAACTTATCCTTCTTACCTTGATGCAGACTCTTCTGGTGTGATAAGAGCTAATGTTAGCAGCAGCGTAGGAGTTAGTAATGTTTATCTTACTAAAGGCTGGTCAAGGCAGACTAATGTAACTATAAACGCAAGTGAGCTCAGTAGTGATATCCAAAATGCCTTAGTAAAGATTACACTCACACCTGAAAACTTCGACTACGGCCAGTGTAAGCCAGACGGATCAGATATAAGATTTAAGAATGAAAGTGGAGATTTGCTTGAGTACACTTTTGAGCACTGGAGTTATGGTGGAATTTCGACAATTGTACTACGTCTTCCATTAATACAAGCACATTCCACTCAAATAATTTACATGATCTATGGTAGCTCAGCAGCTACTAGAAATACCACTAAACTTGTAGACGTAGATGTAGCAGCTGCGGTAAGTATTGGAGATAGGTTTGCATGGTATAGAAACAACGGAAGTGAGAGTTTTACAGAATACAATATTAGTACAGTAAGAGACGGACCAGAGAGCGTACAAGCAATAGACCTTGATGGGGATGGAGATATTGACATTGTGGCTAACTCATTCTCTGATGATACCGTAGTGTGGTATGAAAACGATGGGAGTGAGAGTTTTACTGAGCATATAATAAACAGTAGCAGCTACGGTGCACAGGATATATATAGTATAGATCTTGATGGGGATGGAGACATAGATGTAGTAAGTACAGCAAGATTAGACAATGCTTTACTATGGTATGAAAACAACGGAAGTGAGAGTTTTACTGAGCATATAATAAACACAACCATTCAGTCACCTTATGGTGTGTATGCGATAGACTTAGATCAGGATGGGGATATAGACATCCTTACAGCCTCTGCAGTAGATAACACAATAGCATGGTATGAAAACGATGGGAGTGAGAGTTTTACATTTCATAATATTTCTAGCTCTGCTAGTGGGGCTAGAGCTGTATACGCTATAGACGTAGATCAAGACGGAGACATAGATGTGCTGAGTGCCTCATTCAATAATGGTAAGATAGCATGGTATGAAAACGATGGGAGTGAGAGTTTTACTGAGCATATAGTAACTACTTCGGCAGCAGGTGCCTACAGTGTCTATGCCATAGACTTAGACACTGATAGGGATATAGATATATTAGCTACTTCATCATCAAACAATCAAGTACTTTGGTATGAAAACAACGGAAGTGAGAGTTTTACTGAGCATATAGTAGGCACAAATGTAGGATACGCTTACGATGTCTATGCAACAGATTTAGATCAAGACGGAGACATAGACGTTGTCGCTAGCGCTAATTCAGGTGATAGAATTATCTGGTATGAAAACAACGGAAGTGAGAGTTTTACAGAGTATAACGTAACGAACACCACGGACGGGCCACACGGCATCCATGTAGCTGCTATTGATGAAAACTTTGTACCTGACACTGTTAAAGTTGAGGTAGGCCAATCACAAATGAATGGTGATCCAATGGCGCTAGAATCTGGAGACTCAAACTCAGGTATTTATAACTACACACTTGAGAACGAGCAACCAAGGGAGTTCTGTTTCACGATCCAAGCGAACGATACAAATGATGAGTGGAACTCAAGCGAAGAAAAATGTTTCTGGATACAAAATATAACAATGACAATAAACACAAATGCTACAGATGTAGACGTAAATGAGACAGTAAATGTATCAGGCGTAGTAAAACTACTACCAAACAATACTGGATACAACCCAACACTAGATATTTATGTTAATGACGAATTAAAAGATCAAATAACACCTGATAACAATGGATTCTACAACTACACAATTAATTTTACAGTTGGAGGATACCACACTATCTTAGTAAACACAACCGATTCAAATGGGATAGACGGTACAAATATGACAACAATTAGGGTAAAAGAAATTGTATCAAACTTGATCTCACCAACTACTGTTTACAAGGGCCAGACTATATCACTTAACAGCTCAGTAAGGGCAAACATAGAACTAAACAATGTCTGGCTAAATTACTCACTACCAAATGGATTTGAAATCCAAGATCAAAACAATTATGTAGGTAACATGATTGTCGGTCAGGTATCATGGAACAACGCAACTATCCTAATAAACGGTTCTACAGCTGTTGGAGAATACACCGTTACAGTAAATGCTAGTAACCAAACATATTATAACGCAACGAGTAAAACACTAACGGTCTACGGCTACGCAAGTATATCTATAGTCTCACCAGGAGACGTAGTAAACAGATCTTCAGGAACAATAGATATCGTATGTAAAGTATTTGACAACATGTCTGATGAAGGCATTGAGAACTATCCTGTAACCATTTCATGGGATGACACTAATTACAACGTGCTAACAAACAGCACAGGGTACGCTAAGGCAACCGTAGACATCTCTAACGAAGATATTGGAACACATACAGTGAAATGCAATATATCTGACAATGTTAGCTTGTATTACTACACTGATGTGTCAAACGACACAAAACAAGTAACAGAGTATGGAACAATATACATAGATCTAAGCCTAAACCCTGATACAATTTATAAGAATGACTCTTACGAACCTTACAACACAACTATAACAGCACACGTGTACGACGATAAGGGTAACAACCTGACAGGAGTTAATGTGATATTTAAAGTAGATAACCAAGTAGTAGACAATGCTCTTACAAACGAAAATGGAATAGCTACCACTGTTTACAATCCACCAGAAAGCATGTCTATTGGCGAGCATACTGTAAGAGCAGAAGCCACAAAAATAAACTATTACGAAGGAACAAACGAAACAACGCTAGTAATTCAAGGGCATCTGATAGTAACGTTAGTTAACCCTTCAAACGGAGTCATCTTAAACAGAGGAAACACATACTTCTTCAACTCCACCTGTGTAGATGATTCAGGAACAGCTTACCCAATTGGTAAATGGTACTTAAACGATACAAACAT
>CAZCWL010000026.1:0-5629 GCA_964502435.1 Candidatus Woesearchaeota archaeon
TCATCAACTAAACCAACACCAAACGTGTGTGCTGTTGACTCAATACCAAGTATCATAAAGAGAAAACAGGATTAACATTAATAAACATTACTGAGACTTCCATTCTGTGTATCCGCACTTCCCACAAACCCACCTATCTTTATGCTCAGCCATAAATACTCCTGGACCACATTTTGGACATATCTTACTCTTGGAAAGCTTATCTCCTTCAATCTTGTACTTCTCCCACTTCTTCGATGTTTTGGACTTACCGTGCTTCTTCTTGCCCTTCTTCACGTGTGGCTTCCTTTTCTTTCCCATCAGACTTCACCCGCTTAAATAGATGTTCTGGTTCATAATCCTTCATATCCTTTTCATTCTCATAAACATGCGCAACAAATGATGACTCAGGATCACCGAACTTAGGAAGTAACTTCCTCACAACTATAAGATTAGCATCGTGTGACAACTCTTTTGATAATACTCCTAACAACTGCTTCCTCTCAGGCGTTTTCTCTCCAGCATGCACAACAATACCCTCAACAACAACCCTGTTGAACAAAGGGTCTTTCCTCTTTTCTTTTATAATAACCTCCATCATTATCACCTTAGTTTTAGAGCATATCTACCTGGAAGTTTTATATTGGCAAATTTAGCTATCTCAGATTTCTCTGGATTAAAGACAACTATCTCCCCCTTCCACTCAGTAGCATAATCTGTAGACCCGCACACTGGACATTTACTACCTTCATACATTCTCTTGCAATTTTTGCATACCTTGTACATCTCACTTCGCCTTCTTTTTTAGCCATGAAATGGCTCCTAATCCTGGCTGTCTCATAGTAAGACTAACTTTAGCTCCTTTCTCAAGTCCAAGCGAGACAGCAACAACTCGTGCAAAAACTTCGTCTCCAATCTTCAGAGATTTTTTAGTTTCTTTTCCCATAAGCGAGCCTGACTTCGAATAAACAACGTAATCATCCATAACTTGAGATAAATGAATAAGGCCTTCAACAGGACCTAAGCTAACAAAAGCTCCAAACTCAGCAATGTTTGAAACATTCCCAACAAACAACTCATGTGGTTTAGCTTCAAACGCTAACACATCAAATACTGTCTCATAATAAACAGCGCCATCATTTGGTATTATTATGCCTTCTCCAACTTCTCTTATCCCAAGCACACATATAATCATAGTTTCATTGGACACAACCATAGCTCTGTACTTCTCTTCTATTTCCTCCTTAGCTGCTTCTAGTATGTCTCCTCCTAATCTTTTAGGAGGTACTCGTATCCTATCCTTTATTGTCATAATCTTAAAGATTGTAACCACCTCTCATTTTAATTCATTCTAAGTATTTTTAAGCTTATCGGAGCTTAAAGTTTTTAACTGTTATGGTTTTTATTCCTAAATGCTTGGCACGTTTAAGAAGCTCCTTATCAAGTGTGACCAATGCAGCACTGTGCTTGAGACAGTAATCTAAGATAGCCGAATCAGTGTCATCACCTTGGATAAATACAACAGAAGTATGTTTTGAGACCAATTTCAGAACCGCAGGATACAAATCTGGTCTTACTTTCTCCAATTCCAGCAAGCATAACTGAGGAACAACAGGTTCAAGCCTACCATACTCTTCCTGTAGCGTATCCAGATCACTAAATACATCTATCTTATCCGTAAAAGGTAGAATAAGCACATTCGTATCAAGTACCACTTTCATCTATAACACCGTAGCCGAACAGCCTCCACCTGCCATCAACCTTTCTTGAAAGCACGACCTTAACACTAGGATCAATACAAACAGGTGGTTTAACAGATAGTTCTAAAATATCCTTCTTGAATGACTTTACATAACCAGCAGACCTAGCAGTCCAAGCATTAACAAGGACAACTTCGTTGTTAATAAATGGTTTGAAATCAATATCCCTATCAAATGATTCTACGCGTAACTTTAACTCTGAGAATACAGGTGGTAATTTACCTGTTAAGCCTACAACTCTCCCAGCCAAAGCGTCACTTCCAGTAAGAGAAGGATCTAGTTTGGTCCCTATAGCAATATTCCCACCTGGGCTTGCTTTTTTTAGTGACTCCTTACCAGAATAAAGAGAGGCTATCTCAGTTACGATAGGCTCGAAGCCCTTCTCTTTTACACCTGGCCTGATCTCTATCTTCTGCCCAACTTTAAACTCCCCAGATATGATAGATCCTCCCACAACGCCCCCAACAAGATCACTAATGTCCGTACCTGGCTTGTTCACGTCAAAGGATCTAACAGTAAGCATAATTGGGTCTTTGCTCTTGTCTCTTTTAGGAGTAGGTATAAAATCTTCAATCGCTTGCAGTATCACATCAAAATTAGAGCTTCTATGAGCAGAAGCAGGTATAACAGGGGCGTCCACATCATACCTAGCCAGAAGATCTTTTATTTGGTTGTAGTTCTCAACTGCTTGCTCGTCACTAACAAGATCAATCTTATTCTGTACAACAATAATATTATTAACGCCAGCAAGCTTAAGCACCTTTAAATGCTCTTCTGTTTGAGGTTGAGGGCACGGCTCATTAGCTGCAATAACAAGCATAGCACCATCCATTATAGAAGAAGCAGCAGCAACCGTGGCCATTAAGGATTCGTGTCCAGGAGAATCAACAAAGGAAACCTTCCTAACAAGAGACGTCTCTCCACCACAGAATGGACATTTTTTCTTAGTAGAGAGCTTCTCACACTTATCACATTTTCTTATCTCCATATCAGCGTAGCCCAGCTTTATAGTTATCCCACGTTTTAGTTCTTCAGAATGAGACAAAGTGAGCTTGCCAGTCAGAGCATAGATTAATGAAGTCTTCCCATGGGCTATATGCCCAGCTGTTCCAATTGTTACTTCTGGCTGACTCACTTCGAATCCTCCTTCTCAAAATATTCTTCTATAGGCTTGTCTCCATACTTCACAACTTTAACATTCACCTGAGCTATCGAATCAGAGATCATCCTACCAACAACAGTCTTTCGTCGCCTGTATCCTTGCCTCTTAAACCTCATCCCTGTACCTCTAGACAGAAGTGGCTTCACTCTAGCGCTACCACTCACATCAGGTCTCATGGGGAATCCATCTCTATCACTACCTCCCCTTATTTCAAACACATAACCACTCATGCCAAACAGCTCCCCATTTACCTTGTCACCTATCTCCTTGCCTATAAGACCTTCTCTCTCATCATTGGACAGCTCCTTTTGGTATGTTTTTCCGTCCTTTGTTCCTATAACAAGGACAGTCTTCATTCAAACACCTCCTTAACTCTGTTAAGCACTTCCTTTTCCTCGTCTGTTAATTCAGCATAGTACTTATTTAACCATTTCTCCACATGTGATTTAGGTACAAATACATAAAGTATGTCTCCTTCGCTAAAGTGTCTTCCAACAACAGCCCCATCAATAGACACAGCAACTTGAGCTCCAGACATTGCTTCAGACACGTTCTGCCCTTGGTCTTGTATCTGACGAATTTCGCCTATCTCCTTTCCAGCAGCATTTAACAATCTAAGATGGGGTACAAGTCTTCCGCATAACACTTCAACTCCAACTATGGCTGGCTTTGACTGGCGGAAGACATGGCCATGAAGCACTCTTATCCTGGTCGGTCTGACTAAACTACTTAACTCCTGCCTCTTTTCAAGCTCCTGCTTATTCCTCTTCCACTCTACATAATCCTCTATAATCTTGTAAACAACATCTGCCTTGAATATCATAACACCTTCTTTATCAGCAAGGGACCTGACATCATCAGGCACATCTACATTAAATGCAAAAACAACTCTCTCATACTTGTCACTAAGCTTTGCCTCTAGTATGTCTTGCTTCCTAACAAACCCTACGCCAAGTTTTTTGTAATTTATACCAGCATTGTCTAGCAGTCCTCGTATCGCCTCTATAGAACCCAAGGAGTCTGCCTTGACTACAACACCTTGAGTTGAATCTGTATGTAAAATGTCTTGGATATCTGCCTTCATCTCATTAACAGTAGACTCTACATCATCAGTTGAAACAAAAGGCATCCCTGCTATTACACCTTCGATGTCTGCAGGCACAATTTTAACCCCTGCTGAAGCAGACACAGAATCCACAGGAACAAACTTCGAAGTGCCTTCTCTCATCTCAGACAATGGTTTAGGTCTTAATAGGATTTTGACCCTTGTAACGATGGGTTTGTCCACGCTAGCTATAACAATAGTATCCCCTCTGCTTAATGTCCCATCGTATATGATAGCGTCCACTGTTTTTCCCAAGCCTTTTGTGTCTTTTACTTCTAGTACAATACCCTTTGCTTTGTCATTGGGATTGATCTCAAGTCTATCCTTGAGATACTTCTGAGTTAATCCGAAGACTATTGTTAAAAGCTCCGCGACCCCTTCACCAGTAATTCCACTAACAGGAATCAAAGCTAATTTCTTTGTGTAATCAGATATATTAGTAAACAAATCTGAATCAAACGCAAAATGAGACAACTGGCCTATTATACTATAAACCCTATCCATAAATGCTTGTTTAGTATGCTCCGGCTGCTTCTCATATGACTCAGCGAATGATAAGGTATCTCGACTTACCCAACCAGGGATATTATCTATTTTTGTTAATGCAACCACAAAAGGTGTTCTGAACTGTTTCAGTATCTGAATCGATTCCTCAGTCTGCGGTTGAACACCTTGGGTAATATCTACAACCAAAATAGCTAAATCTGAGATAGATCCCCCTCTCTTCCTCAATGATGTGAATGCTTCATGACCAGGTGTATCAATTATGAGAATACCGGGTATATCTATCTTGAACCCCAACTTCTCAACAATAGAGCCACATAACCTGTCTATCGTCTGCTTAGGGACTTCTGTTGCACCAATATGCTGTGTTATTCTACCTGCTTCTTTCTGAGCAATAGCACTACCTCTAATAAAATCAAGCAAGGTTGTCTTACCATGATCAACGTGTCCAAGTACAGATATGATCGGTTGACGTATAGCCATGTGTAAAGAATAAAAGCTCTATTTATTAGCTTTATGGCCCAAGAAAAGAATCTAGAGTTGAGAAGGATATACTGATCTCACTTCTAACAATCTGCTCAATCTCCTTACGTAAATGATTCAACCTTGAATTATAAAGTCCACGCTCTTCTTCTGGTAAGTACGGCAAGTAGCTTTTAAGTTTGTCAAGCGATCTTTGGATGACATCACTAGACCTCCATGGGCTGTGTATGTAGAAAGATAACAACTCAAAACCCTCTTCCAAGTAGTGCTTAACCTTCCCACGCTCTGTCTGAATTTGCGGTATAGAAACAGGAGTGTACATATAAGGAAGTGATTCCAAAGCCTTCTTAGCTTTTATGGCACAAATTGGATTGATGTACTTAAAGAGTGACATGTCCAACCCCAAAAATTAGCAGAAGTACAATAATAAAAAGATTACTGTGTCCATTTAAGCTTACGCTTGTCTCTCTTCAACTCTAGCATGTTCTTTTCGCACTTGCTACTACAGAACCAGAGCATCTTCCCATCATTCTTTACTAGAACTATACCGGTCCCAGGAGGAATTTCTTTTCCACAGTAAGCACACTTACGCATTCACTATCACCTTTTACCCTTAAGTGGTTGAGCTTCCATCAC
>CAZCWL010000027.1:0-5516 GCA_964502435.1 Candidatus Woesearchaeota archaeon
AGAATTGTTTCTATCTTCTGTTTTTGCTCTTCCTCGTAAAGATTACCATAGCCTTCAGATATAGAATTATAGTACTTTTCTACACTCATATTATTTCACTATTCTCTCTAGTTTGGATAAAAGTTCTTCTAAACTTCCTGCTTCTATACGCTTTAATTTTTCTTCTAGACCATCACCGTTGGTTACTAATGGGACATTATCTACGTACAGCGGTACTGTTCCCCATGTAGTTATCTGAACGTACCACCATGTGTACATCCCTTCCCCGAGCTTCTTTATCACTGGCCTGTACACGCTATCTTCGCTGTAAAATATAGCAATATTCCCAACTTTTGGGAGTATGTACTTGTCGTATGTGCTCTTCCATGCCTTAATTACGTTTTCATTCTCTCTTACTTTTTTACTTGCTTCCTTCAATCTCCCATTGTTTACCAACCTGTACGCTTCACTTATCAAAGCTCTATAGTTGTAGAATTCCTTAACACCAATATTGTTTGTTTGCATATAGTGTAGCATATGACTTGTTCCTACATTGTAAGCCCATTTGTACAGATAGAGAAGAGACTCTTGGAAGTGGTGGATTATTTTTTTATTTTCTAACCCACTCATGATAACTTCTGCACTCATTATTAGGGTTTGCATTGAAGCTCCAAGCCCGTGTGCGTATGATGAGACAACACTGTTGTTAGAAATATTTGGGTAGACACCTCTCCTACCTGGGATAATCTCGCTAACAGTTGACGCCACTACTTTCACCTTATCCTCTTAATATATTAATATATACAAAGTTTATATATAAATGTTGCTACGCTATGGTATGGGTTATGAGTTTGTTGACCATACAGCTGATGTGCAGTTTGTAGCGTATGGTAAAACATTAGAAGAAGCATTTGAGAACGCTGCTATGGCTTTTTTTGATGCTCAATTGGAGATAAGTAAGGTTGAATGTAAGATTAAACGAACAATTAAAGTACACTCTGAGGATAGGATCTCCTTACTTTATGATTTCCTATCTGAGCTGCTTTACATTCAAGATACAGAAGGTTTAGTGTTTTCAGAGTTTAATGTTAGCATATCAGGAAATCATCTTGTATGTGAAATGTGCGGTGAACATTATGACATCAACAAACATGGCCAGAAGTCTCCAGTAAAAGCTATAACCTATCATAACATGAAAATAGAAGAGGATAATGGATACAAAATAACTGTTGTGCTGGATGTGTGACTATGAAGGAGATTCAACCAAATGTGTGGATGTTTGAGAAGGAAGGTAGTATGTGTGTTCCAGCTATAGCTATTGCTTCGGAGCAGTTATTATCTCTTATGCAAAAAGATAATACACTTACTCAGTTGAAGAACGTTGCAACGCTACCAAACATAGTAAAACATTCTATAGTTATGCCTGATGGTCATCAAGGCTATGGTTTCCCCATAGGTGGTGTTGCAGCATTTCCTTATGATGATGGTATCATCTCTCCGGGTGGTATAGGTTTTGACATTAACTGTGGTGTTAGACTTATCAAAACATCATTGAAAAGGGATGAAGTTACTCCAAAGCTTCCTAGGTTACTTGACTCTTTATTTAAGAATGTTCCATCTGGCTTAGGTAGTAAGGCAAGAGTTAAATTTAGTAAGTCTGAAATAAAAGAACTCCTCTCTGAGGGGGCTCCTTACGTTATTAAGAAAGGTTATGGTTGGGAAGAAGATCTTAATTTCATGGAGAGTAATGGTTCTCTGCCTGGCGATCCTTCTTATGTTTCAGATAGAGCAATATCAAGGGGTGCTCCTCAAGCTGGATCCCTTGGTGCTGGAAACCATTTCCTAGAGGTTCAGCACGTAGAAAAGGTTTACAGTGATGTTGCTAAATCTTTTGGTCTGGAAGAAGGACAAGTGGTTGTTATGATCCATACAGGATCAAGAGGCCTTGGTCATCAAGTTTGTTCAGACTATCTCAGAGACATGGAGAGGCAGAATCCAGACATTGTTAAATCGTTGCCAGACAGAGAGTTGATCTATGCTAAATTGCATACAGACCTTGCTGATCATTACATGAAAGCGATGTATGCTGCTGCTAACTTTGCATTTGCGAATAGGCAGATGATAACCCACTGGGTTAGACAGTCGTTTGAGTCTGTGTTTGGCTCTTCTGCAGAGTCATTAGGGATGAGTATCCTATACGACGTTGCTCATAACATCGCTAAAACAGAGTATCATGATGTGGATGGTGTGAAGAAAAGATTAATTGTTCATAGGAAGGGAGCTACAAGGTCTTTTCCAGCAGGGCATGATGATATACCTAATGTGTATAGATCTGTTGGTCAACCTGTTTTAATTCCTGGATCTATGGGGACTGCTTCGTATGTTTTGGTCGGGTCAAGTAAAGCTATGTCTTTAACGTTTGGGTCAACTGCTCATGGTTCTGGTAGAGTACTCTCTAGACACGCTGTTATTAAGTCAAGATCAAAAGGAACAAGTGTAAACTCTGCAGGGATCAGATTAAAAAACGAACTCGAGAATAAAGGAATACTTGTAAGGTCTGCTTCTATGCGAACTTTACTTGAGGAGTCTCCTGAAGCTTACAAAGACATAGACGAAGTAGTTCGAGTATCACATGAGGTTGGAATTGGTAATTTGGTAGCGAGATTACGCCCAATGGGTGTTGTTAAAGGTTGATTTTCTTTAGATTTTCTACTGTTAGCTTTGGGATCTTTTCCACACCCATCACAAACCTGGCTGAAGGTGTTCTCCAGTAGATTAAAACTACTCTGTATCCATATTGCTTAGCAACACCTTCTTTGTATGGACTGTTTCCAATAACTACCACATCTTTTGTCTTGAACTTGTACCTCTTTCTAACAAGTTCGAATAATTTCTTACTTGGTTTTGCTACACCTTCTTCTTCTGATACAACAAACCCATCAAACTTACCAAGATACTTCATAAAGATCTTTTTAGCCCATTTAGGATTATCACTTAGCACAACAACCTTATGATTTTTTCTTAGGTAGTCAATTGCTGCTCTTATCTCTTTCCACTCCTCTGTTTTTACATAGTCTTTAATTGCTTTCTCAAACGATGTTCTAATCTCATTGGTAAGTTTTTTCTCATTTAATCCATATTTTTTGATCTTGTCTGCTATTTTCTTTGGGATTACGTACCTTGTCATCATATCCTTGTGTTTTGTGTCTCTGTATGGCGCCCACATTAGTGGTATTGTCTGAAACAGTAGCTTGTACGGTAACTTATACTTTCTACGTAGGTTTATCACAATCTTTTTTCCTATCTTTGTTGCAGGGACTATCGTGTCCCCTATGTCTAGTAATATGAGCATAGCTCATACCACTTTTTTGTATTTAAGTAGTTTACTGCACGTAAACTTTAAATACTATCATACTGAGTATTTGTTATGAAAAAATCATCTAACTCAGGAGCAAAGACCTTATTTATTATATTAACTATCATCTTCCTTTTCCTGTGGGCTTACTACGGTTCTTGGGCATTATTCTTGTACTTTATTTACGCTGCTTCCAGTGTTAAGATCTTAAAGGAGTATGATAGAGGGGTTTTATTCACTCTTGGAAGATTTTCTGGCGTTGTTGGACCTGGTCTTGTTTTTATAATTCCTTTTGTTCAGAGGTTGAAGGTTGTTGGGTTAAGGATTGTGTCTGTTGACATTCCTGAGCAAGAGGTTATCACAAAAGACAACGTTTCAGTCAAAGTTAATGCTGTTGTTTTCTTTAGGGTAGTTGATCCAGCAAAGGCCATCCTCGGTGTTAGAGATTATGTTTCTGTAACTGTTAACTACGCTCAAACTACACTCAGAGACGTGGCAGGAGGAGTAACACTTGATGAGCTGTTAGAGAAAAGAGATAGAATTGCCAAGAATATCAGTTCGTTAGTTGATAGAAAGACAGATGAGTGGGGTGTTGACATCATTGATATAAAGATACAAGACGTCATCCTCCCAACTGAGATGCGTAGAGCAATGGCTGCTCAGGCAGAGGCTGAGCGTGAGAAGAGAGCAGTTATTATAAAAGCAGAGGGGGAGAAAATAGCTGCTCAAAACTATGCTAAGGCTGCTAAGGTTCTTTCTTCTACTAAGGGAGGGTTGACACTAAGAGTTCTCCAAACAGTTAGTGACATCTCTAAAGACCCTAGTCAGAAGTTTTTCTTCTTACTACCTATTGAGCTAGCTGATGCCTTTCTGAAAAAGAAAAAGTAATTAAATAACTTACTGTCTTATTCTTGCCATGATTGTAAAGAGGAAAGCAAAGTCTAGTTTCGGTACAGACCCTTACAAGAGAGATATCAATCACCTTCTGGAGTTTGGAATAATTAATCTTGATAAGCCTTCTGGTCCTACTTCTCATCAGTGTACTTACTACGTAAAGAAGATTTTGAATGCAAGGAAGGCAGGACATTCTGGTACACTTGATCCAAAAGTTACTGGTGTTCTTCCAGTTGCATTGAACAGTGCTACTAAAGTTCTGTCTGCTTTGTTAGTGGCTCCAAAAGAGTATATTGTAGAGATGAAACTTCATAGCGATGTAGACAATGTAAAAAAAGAGTTAGAATTATTTAGTGATACGGTTATAAGCCAAGTTCCTCCTATCAAATCAGCTGTTAAGAGAAGAATGAGGCAAAGAAGGATATATGAACTAGAAGTAATTGAAGTTGATGGGAGGAATGTTTTATTCCGCATAAGAACTGAAGCTGGATTTTATGTTAGAAAGTTTTGTCATGATTTTGGTGTTAGGCTTGGTGTTGGTGCTCATATGGCCAGCTTGAGAAGGATTAGAGCAGGTCCTTTTGATGAGACAACACTTGTTAATTTTTATGACCTAATTGATGCTTGGTACATGTTTGAGAAGGGTGAGGAAAAGTATCTTAGAAAGATGCTTCTGCCTGTTGAATACGCTGTTAAACATTTGAGGAAGGTCTATGTTTTAGACTCTGCTGTTCATCCCCTCTGTAGTGGTGCTCAGTTAGCTACTGGTGGTGTGGCAATGCTTGATGAAGATATTCACAAGGGAGATATGGTTGCTGTGATGACATTGAAGAAAGAACTTGTTCTTATTGGAGAGGCTACTATGAGTAGTGAGGAAATAGCTTCAAAGAAGGGTTTATGTGTGAAGACAAAGAGAGTTATCATGCCGAAGACTTGGTATCCTAAGTTGTGAAAAAGCTTTAAATTGTGTAGTGATTATTTATTTACTGTGCTGGGGTAGCCAAGTGGTTACGGCGCAGGCCTGGAGAGCCTGTTCCCGCAAGGGTGCCTGGGTTCGAATCCCAGCCCCAGCGCTAACTTCTATAGGAGAATACAAGATGGCTTCTTACAATTGCACACATAACTTTTGGAATCAAGTGCAATATGGACCCTCTTAGCACTAGCATTACGTGTACTATTCATTACTCTTATCTAGATAAACTTCTTCTCTACTATGTTGTTAAACTATCTTCTCATAAGGTTTTTAAGCTAGATTGAAAAAGTATTTAATTAATAAAATCACTTAAAA
>CAZCWL010000028.1:0-5192 GCA_964502435.1 Candidatus Woesearchaeota archaeon
TACGTGAAAAAGATATTAGAAAGTTAGGTTCTCCTACAGAAGTAGAAGAAAACATTTCCAGAAGAGAGGTCTACTTTGCAGACATGAATGACATCAGAAAGCTACCATTTAGGAATTGGATGAGAGAAAAAGAACTGGGAAGGATAGCAATAATAAAACCACAAATTGAGAGCTTGGATTTGTTTTTAGTAGAGGATTACAAAATAAAACGTACAGAAAAAATTGATAATAACAAGAGCTGGATGGCCATGCCACCAGAATTAACAAAGTTACTAGAACTACCTTGAAGGCTTTTCTTTTCTACCGCGTCTTATCTCTTCCAGAGAGACTCCATTTACCTTTATGACTCTAAACTTCACACCAGGAAGGTCTCCTCTTGCTCCCTTTTGAGCACCACCTATCCTCTCAATAACAACTTCATTGTGTTCGTCCACGTGTTTAACAGCACCTTCTTTTGGAAGGAATGCTGTAACAACCTTTCCATTCTTAACTAATTGTACTCTGACGCATTTACGCAAAGCAGAGTTAGGTTTTTTAGGCTCACGATTAACCTTCTCAAGAACAATACCACGTGCCATAGGAGCTCCTTCCAATGGATCGTAACGTTTCCATATGCCAAGTAACTTACTCTTGTATCCCTTCTTACAGTAAAGTGCTGCCTTCCTACGTCTAGCAAGTTTTCTTGCAGCGAACAATCCCCTTGGTTTCTTAGCCATAGGTATCACATTTTTTCAGTATTTATAAGCCTTTCTAATTTAACTGGATGTCGTCAATATTGTAATATTTCTTAACAAACATTTTTGCCTTGTTTACCTTTGACTTTGAAGCGGATGACTTAGAGTTAAAGCTCAGCTTGATTATCTTCTTTCCGTCATTCCTTTCAGCCACATAAGCTTCCTTAAACTCAGCAGGCCTAAAGAAGTAAAGTAAAAACTGAATAGGATCATCAGCGTATTGGACAATCTCTATTTTCTTGTTAAGAATCTTCTCTAGATTCTTGATGTTCACTCCGTTCTTTCCAATTGCCTTGCCCATCTCTCCTTCATTGACAACAAAGATTATCTTATCACCGTCAATGATACAGTCTCTAACCCCAGCTCTGGTTATAGTCTCAAACAACCCAATGTACTGAATCTGTTCTGTTGTTAGCCTTATCGCCATGATGCATCACTTAACTATTGCAGCAACCGTGACAATGAACGGAACACCGCAAAATACACCCAAGTCCTTATTTGTCCCATCAAATATCTCTACATTAACGCCTGCAACCTTCGCATTGTGTTCAATAATCTGCTTAACCTCTGGTTTAGCATCTCGAGCTATTATGATACGATCTACCTTCCCTTCACGTAGAGCCTTGAGTGTCTCTTTTGTGCCTAGTATAATTTTTCCATCCTTAAGTGCGTCCTTTAAATCTATCATTTCTTATCCCTCTTGACCACAAGTGTTAACCTACCTGTTCCAATAGGGAACGGTTGGTTTGTCATAATATTTGGAACGACGCTTGTCATTCTATCAACATCGTTCAGCAAAGCGGCCTGGAACAAGACCTTTAAAGGTGTCTCATAGCTTGCCTTCGCAAACACTGATTTCTTCCTCTTTACCACACCGTATCTAGTGACTCCATCAAGTTTGCCTGCAAACGTCATAGCGTCTGCAATAAGCAGCAAGTGTCTTATATCTGTGTGGATGCCCTGTTCTGTTAATACTGATTTTATTTCCTCAATTATAAGCCTTCTGGCTGCCTCTATACCAAGAACATTGTAGACCTCCCAGAGGTCGTTCGAGATTGTTCTCGTCGGATCAACCTCTGGCAGTTCAAGTACTGCCTTCAGATTCGTGCCTGCAGTCTGTATCACCCACTCACCATGCACCTTAACAGGAAGGACCTGCTTTATTCCTTTTATACCTCTAACAACTATAGACAGAACCTTTGCTCTAAGCTTGTAAAGATCCCTGACACTTGCCTTCTTATCTCTGATCTCAACAGTGTTCTTGGAATAATGTATCTCTATCTTCTTCCCAAGCCTAGATTTAAGAGCAGAAACAACCTCTTTCGTTGTAATGTAATAGTTGTTTAATCTTTCTGGATCCAACTCAAGAACAAGAGTCATGTTAGATATGTCAATAGATGAGAAGCGGGTTACGTCTTCACAAGATAGCTCAAGTATCTTTGCTGCTACTTCTCTTATCTTTGGCTCTGTTTGGTAAGCAGATTTCACGTATATCTTCATGGATGGCGTAGAAGGGGATTTACGAGCGTCTAAGACCTCTATAATTCTAGGCAGACCAAGAGTGATATTAACTTCAGACACCCCGGCAAAGTGCTTTGTATTCAAAGTCATTTGGGTACCAGGCTCTCCAATACTCTGAGCGCATACAACACCAACAGCTTCACCAGGTGTAACTTTAACTGGATCCAACTTCTCAAGTTCCTTCTTTTTTGCGGGTTTTGCCTTTTCCATACAACATCACTCCTTAAGTATTAGCTTAGCAGGGTCAGTCCCATCTTCTCCATAAACGAACTGCACAATACTATCATTATCATCTCTTACTGTTCCATCATATTTCACTTTTAAGTCCTGAAGGGCATTTATCATCCTCCTTTGTAGATAACCAGATTTCGGAGTTCTCATACTAGTATCACTAAGAGAGTCTCTACCAGAGATAGCGTTAAAGAAGAACTCATATGGAGTTAAACCCTCCTTGTAGCCTCTGCTTATGAATCCATGAGCTGCTGATCCTAAGTCTCCTTTCTCAAACAAAGGTAATGTTCTGCCAAAGAATCCCTTATTTATCCTGCTACCCCTAAGAGATGCCTGCCCAACAGAGGCAGCTATCAAAGCAACATTAAACAGACTTCCTCTGGAACCAGCTCTAGTCATGATTAAAGTATGATTTTCAATATTAACAGAGTCTCTTATTATGTGTATATGTTGATTACGTGCTCTGTTGAGCACCATAAGTATCCTATGCTCTAATGTCTCTTCAACTGTCCTTCCAGGATGTGCTTCCAACTCTCCATCTGCGTACTGCTGAAGTAACTGCCTGACTTTCTTTTCAGCATTCCTCAAGATCTCTCTTATTTCCTGGGATGCCTTCTCCGGTAAATCAGTATCTGATGGTAGAACAGTAAATCCATTAAGCATTATAAAGTTAATACCTAGTTTTGAAACCTTGTCTATGAAATCAATAACAACATCAGGACCATACCTCCTGTAGACCTCTGCCAGTAACGACCCACCAGAACCAATTATTTTGTTATCAACAACCCCACTAACAAGTTTACCTTTCTCTATTTTAACTTTACCAACCATACTCTGTCCTTCAAAATTAAGATCTTTTGGCAGTATCATAGAAAATATGTCCTTACCTTTAATAGTATCGCCTGAGGGTAAATCATAAACTCCAACGCTTGCCAACAATTGAGCTGCTTCCTCTCTGGTCAGAACCGTGTCATCCTGCGTGAGTAGATAGCAGCCGCTTACATGATCCTGCTTCGCTCCGATTATTGGCTTCCCAAACCTTGGGGATATAATATTTTTCTTTACATCCATCAGCTCCATAACCTCAACAATAGCTTCTGGTGTTTGTGGGACGTGCAAGTTCATTTCATCGCCATCAAAATCAGCATTGTAAGGTTGAGCAACAGCAGGGTTAATCCTAAAGGTCTTTCCTGGTAGAACCTTTACCCTGTGTCCCATCATTGACATCCTGTGTAAAGAAGGCTGTCTATTGAACAGAACAACATCACCATCAACGATGTGTCTCTCAACTATGTACCCTTCATCAAGCTCATCAGCTATAACATCCCTTGTCTCGTCAGTTATTCTTTTCCTTATGCCTAAAGGTGTTATAACGTACTTAGCTCCAGGATAATTATCACCTTTTCTTACAAGATTCCTTAGATGTTGTATATTCCACTCTGTAACATACTCTGGCACGGTTATGGTCTTGGCAACGGATTGAGGTACACCCACTTCTGTAACACAGACATTAGGGTCAGGGGATATGACAGTCCTTGCAGAGAAGTTTACTCTCTTTCCAAGCAGGTAATGCCTGAATCTACCTTCTTTACCAGATATCCTATCTGCAAGTGTCTTTAACGGACGACCAGACCTATGAGTTGCAGGAGGAACCTGAGATATAGAGTTAGTAAATAGAGTTGTAACATGGTACTGCAAAAGGTCCCAGAGATCATCAATAATAACTTTAGGAGCTCCAGCATTTATATTCTCAAACAACCTCTGATTTGTTCTTATAATGTCATTAAGTTTATGCGTTAAATCATCCTCACTTCTCTGCCCATTATCAAGAGTTATAGACGGTCTAGCTGAAACAGGTGGAACAGGAAGAACTGTTAAAACCATCCATTCAGGCCTACCTGTGTTAGGATTAAGTCCTAAGAATTTTAAGTCAGAGTCAGGGATCTTTGAGAGCCACTCTCTTATGTCTGTAGGAGGGAGAGTACCCTCGTCAGTTAAAAAGAACGTTGGCTTCTTGAACTTTATATTCTTTCTAGGTGCGCCACAGTAAGGACACTCCTTCTTGCGCTTAGCACGATTTATTATTGTACTTACTAAATCAAAATAATCTGATTCTGACTTAGCCTCCTTTAGTTTCTTTTCATACTTTTCAAGGACATCAGGTTCCAGTCTTATCCTCCCGCATTCATGACATGTTGACCTAAGCATGTTATGTACAACAGGAGCGTAGAAAACATGAATTACAGGTCTAGCAAGCTCGATATAACCAAAGTGGCCTGGACAATCTTTAACCTTAGCGCCACAAGTCCTACATCTTAAAGCAGGATCAACAGACCCCATCCTCAAATCCATAAGCGAACCATCAATAGGATAACCATCAGCATCATACAAGTCAGGTGTAACAACCTTCACAACTGCCATTTTCTTTATGTACTCAGGTGGCAATATCCTAAATTCAACAGCTGCTATCTCGTTTTGTGAAACCATCTCAAACCACCATCAAGTTTTTGGCTTTATTATCAACCTTGGATATATTACAAGTGACTTTAGTTCATCTAATAACAACTTGAACGCATAACTTGTCTCTATGAAATCAACAGGAGCATCCTCACCATGGATAGGGCACATTGTTTTGTTTCTGTACTTATTGTATATTGCAATGAGTCCACACTTCTTACAAACAGGTAGTTTTATGTTGTCTGAATC
>CAZCWL010000029.1:0-2618 GCA_964502435.1 Candidatus Woesearchaeota archaeon
AACATTTGATGCACTAGCACCATGACCTTTCAGACGTTCAGCAATCTGCTCAGGGGTTAACTTTTGTTTAGACCTTAACAGAAGGAGTAGAATATGAACGATTATATCCCTTGAATCTCCTGGTTGTAGTAAACCAAGACCTATGCAAAATTTCCTAACGAGGTTGTAATCGCTCATATCCTTCGTTGGATGCTCAAACTTCCTCAATACTACCATAAATAATATAAGCACTTGTCCCTTTATAATATTATGTTTGACAGGCGAAGTTTTTTCATAATCATTGTTGCTATAATCGCAGCTATTGTGATTAACTGGGCATATGGAAAACTAACAACAGTTGCTCCGTTTCTAGCTATACAAAGACCTTGTTTTCCTTACATCTCAGCAATAATAGGATGTGGTGTTAAAAGCGCTATTAATCTTACGTTACTGTTAATAATCATCTGGGAGTTACTACCTGAAAATCAGTGGATGTTCAGAATCAAAGCATCACTAGTAATCATATTCATCATGATTATAGTAAACACATTGTGGTTCCAAGCGATGAGCTACTTCCCAGGCCTAGCAAGGTTGTCAACAATATGTATAAGGCCCTTATCACCGCTAATAGGTTGTGGTCTTCAAAGTGTAATAAACTTAATTCTTGCAATAATACTAATTGCAGTTCTGATTCTTGGAGAGGAGGTAATACCACATGGTTGATTTTGTTAAGATCGCTGTAGGTTTACTAGTACTTATACTAAGTTTACTTGTCAAAGAGCTCATAATAAACGTTAGCACACTTGTTGAGTTTGGAATGGATAGAAACGAAGCGTATAATTTGGTCTCAAGTGTATCAAAACTTAACCCCATCATCTACACAATAATAGTAGGGATCTCAGCCATAATAATCATAAAAGGTGCTCAATCTTAAGATTCAAGAGCAGCGTTAATAGCCACTGCAATTACGTATGGACGTACACCCTCTTCTAAACCTCTGCTAATAGCTAAAGGCACGTAAGAAACTTTCTCGGCCTTACTTTTAGATTTCCCTATTGCTGATAGGATATCTTCGTACTTGTGAGAATCTAACTCATCCTCAGACTTGTTAGGATACAAAGGACTCACACGCAGAGTATCGGCTATATATCTAAGATACGTGCGAGATTCATCCTCTCCAAGTACACCCATTTCGCTTACTACATAGAGGGCCTCACAAAGGTGGCAGAAGTATCCACGGACTATACCTCCAAGCGGTTGGTTAATAGCCTCCTCCACCCTACCATGCTCTTCTGCTATCCTAAGCGCTCTCTCCAATGAAATACGCTTCCTTGGTGGATAAAGCTCTATTAACTCCTCTGCACGGTCAGTAAGCCTAAGAATACCTGCTCTCACTCTAGACAGTGCATAGCACAGTGCATTGCCTAGAAAGTCCTCTTCTCCTGCGTGTACAAACATATTAACTGAATTGTATTGTTCACGTACAACCAACGGGTTTCCTTTAAGAACGTTCTCATTTATGGACGATACAATTTCACTTGGAGATATGCCCTCTTCTAAACCTTTATTAATTATAAGAGGCACGTGACGAAGGAGAAGTTCATGATAAGCACCCACTAAACTGCCAGACCTCAACACAGCACTCTCATAATCTAGTGAATCCAACCATTCTAGTTTGAGATTGTCTCCGAGATGTTTTGGGCTTACATCTGCAGCATTAACTATAGCTATAAGGTATGATTGCATCTCTTCTTTTGCACTATCATCAAGTAGCCCTCCACATAAGCGCAAGGCTTCTTCTAGATGAACAACTGACCCACGGACTAGGCCACCAATTGCTTGGTTGAGAGCAGCTTCTTTCTCGCCTTTCTTTACTGCTTCACCAAGCAGCTTTTCTAGGGACCAACGAGTGCCTGTTTGATAGTATGTCGCTATCAGCTCTCTTACAGGATTAACAAGCCTAAGAACACCTTGAGATATAACAGGCATCACATCTTCAACCGCACGAACAACCCAATCATCGTGACTGACAACCCTATTGCTTCCTTTCTTTTGTGTACGCGCTGGACTTGGCATTTGTAACACCTTACATACACTGATTATTCAGTTTTATAAGTTTTCTTCTTAGTACTAAAGATGCTAAAATTTATAAATAAACAGATTTAACTGAAAACAAGGGCCAGTAGCTCAGGGGTGGAGCGCCGGTCTTATAAGGCCACGCTCCGAAGAAAACCGGTGGTCGAGGGTTCGAATCCCTCCTGGCCCATCCAAAAATTATTTAATTACACACATTTCTAAGGAAGTATGGCTGAAATTTCAATGAACTTCATAATTGTTGCTGTTCTTGGCATAATAGTAATGGTTGCCAGTATTCTTCTCTACACTCAGGGAAGAAAACAGTTCTCATCAACAACGAGCGTAACAGAAGCAACTCAGTACTGCACTAGCCTATGCATGCAAATACAACAAAAGATAGTAGGAGATGCATCAGAGGAGAAGCGCATCTACTGTGGTTGTGAAGACGATTACAAAATTAAAGTAAAGCTTGCTAATGATAGAGAAGCACAGCTCCACTCATGTGCTGAAATAACAACTTGCACCATCCAAGAGGGGCTAAGCACAACAAATCTAGATGAGAC
>CAZCWL010000029.1:2718-5169 GCA_964502435.1 Candidatus Woesearchaeota archaeon
AATAACAATTGCTAGTGAGATTAGTAAAGTTTTTAAATGTAGATACATTGTTGATTACAATGGCTAAAAAAGAAGTAAAGGTAATACGCATAAGAGAAAGAGATTTACATGGAGATGAAGTAGTGGTAGATGCGTTAAGGAAGATAAAAGGCATCAGCTTCATGTTCTCGAACGCAATAGTAAACGCTTTAGGGATACCAAAGTCAAAAAAGATAGATGAGCTAACAGATGAGGAGATAAAAAGTATTGAAGACGCAATACTAAACCCAAAGAAGTATGGCATACCAGAGTGGATGTTCAACTGGAGAAAAGACTTAGAAACAGGAGAAAATCTGCATATCACCGCATCAGATTTAACACTAAAACACAAATTCCATATAAAGCACCTTATTGCAATAAAGTCCTACAGAGGGATGCGTCATGCTTATGGGTTAAAAGTTAGAGGACAAAAAACAAAGGCACATCCTAGAAGAGGTAGAACAGTTGGAGTGAGAAGAAAGAAGAAGTAAAAGGTGATTGAATGGGAGATCCAAGAAGATTAAAAAAGAAGTACACTGGACCCGGACATCCATGGCAAAAGGCTAGAATAGAAGAGGAAGCTAAATTAAAGAAGGAGTTTGGGTACGTGAGAAAAAAGGAGATATGGAAAATCCAGTCCATGCTAAGGAACTTTAGAGGTATAGCAAGAAGGTTGATTGGTGCAAGGGGAAAAGAAAGAGAAAGAGAACAATTGATAAACAGATTAATACGTTTAGGCTTAGTAGAGCCGGGTGCTACACTAGATGATGTTCTTGACCTAACCATAAGAGACTTATCTGAAAGAAGGTTACAAACAATTGTCTACAGAAAGAAAATGGCTGCTAGTCTAAAACAAGCAAGACAACTCATAGTTCACAAACACATAGCTGTAAATGGCAAAGTTGTCACATCACCAAACTACCTTGTGTTAAAAGATGATGTAGTAGAGTATGCTAAGTCCTCGCCTCTACGAAATGAAGAACATCCTGTAAGAAAACAACTTCTAGAGCCTGAAAAAAAGACAAAAGTGGTGAAACAAGATGAGTAAGAAAGAGAGAGTAGGAGTAGCACATATCTACTCTAGCTTTAATAACACAATAATCCACATAACAGACATCACAGGATCTGAAACCATATCAAGAACATCAGGAGGCATGGTTGTAAAGCAAGGCAGAAACAAGCCATCTCCTTACGCTGCCATGCAAGCAGCACAGAGAGCTGCTGACGAAGCAAAAAATAAAGGAATAACAAGCATCCACGTTAAAGTCCGAGCACCAGGAGGATCAAAATCCAAGACTCCTGGACCTGGAGCTCAACCTGCAATAAGAGCACTTGCACGTGCTGGGCTAAAGATACTAAGTATAGAAGATGTAACGCCAATACCTCATGACAGTTGTAGAAAGAAAGGTGGAAGAAGAGGAAGGAGGGTATAAAATGAAAGTCGAAACGATAGAAGAGTCAGATGACAAATTGGTCCTTGTAATAAGTAAGGTTACCCCTGGGTTTGTTAACGCTGTAAGACGAAGCGTGATAAATGAAGTTCCGGTACTTGCAATTGAAAAGGTGTTCATATCAAAGAATTCAAGTGCTATGTACGATGAGATACTAGCACATAGGCTTGGACTCATCCCATTAATAACACCAAGTGGCTATTCCTACGACAAAAGAGATGCTCCTGCTAACCAAGTAAGAGTAACTTTAAAAAAACAAGGCCCAGCAACAGTTTACTCAGGAGACTTGGTATTTTCCGATCCAGAAGTAAAGCCTGTGTTTGATAACATTCCTATTGTTGAACTACTAAACAACCAAGAGGTAGAGCTAGAAGCTGTGGCTATTATGGGAAAAGGGAGAGAACATGCTAAATGGAGCCCAGGGATAGCCTATCACAGAAATTATCCCAAAATCAGAATAAATAGAAACTGCAAAGCTGCAGTAGACGCTTGTCCAAAAGGGGTTTACACGTTTGAAAATGGGCAATTAAAAGCAGACCCTCTAAAGTGTGAGTTCATAGGAAACTGTGTGGAAGCATGCAAAGGAGCGATAAAAGTAGAGCCTGAAAAAAATAAGTTCATACTAACCATTGAGTCTTGGGGCAACATGCCAGCAAGAAAGATACTAGACAAAGCCATAGACGAGGTGGAAAGAATATTTAATGAATTCTCAAATGGTTTGAAAAGCGCAAAGTAATTAAATACAAAATATTAATTCATTCTTAAGCTCCCGTCGTCTAGTCCGGTCAAGGATGCAGGCCTTTCGAGCCTGAGACCCGGGTTCAAATCCCGGCGGGAGCATAATCAGAAACAGTAATGCCTTTAAACGTCTAGCTCCTTATAACTGTATGATAACAGTGTGCCCATACTGCGCCTGCGGATGTCTACTAGAAGTTAAAAACATGCAAATTAAACCAGTAGACTTTGCATGTATAAAAGGATT
>CAZCWL010000030.1:0-5161 GCA_964502435.1 Candidatus Woesearchaeota archaeon
CTTCCTTATTCTGGGCTTTTTTTATGATTTCAACAGCTTTTGCTGTTGTTTCAGGACTTAGTTTTAACTCAGATGCAAATCTGTGAACGTAGTCCATTGGTAGTGTTGGAATAATCCTTAAACCTAATTGTCTTGATATAAACCTGTATGTTTTCCCTATCTCTTTCTTTTCCAGAGGAAAAGCTTGTGCTATCTCATTTAGGGTTCTTGGTAATCCGTAGTTCCTTGATGCAGCGTATAGTGCTCCTGCAACTACTGATTCCATTGATCTTCCTCTAACTAGTTGTTTTTCAGCCGCCATCCTGTAGATTTTACTTGCTTCCTCTTGGATAGTTTTTGGAATGTCTAAGAATGAGCAAACCCTCTTTAGTTCTGAGAGTGCCTGTTTTAGGTTTCGCTCTGTTGCTGAGGATGTTCTGTTCTGCCACTTAATTATTCTTGAGTAAATTCTTCTTGTGCCTTTTTGAATGTTTTTGTAGTCTGATGCGCGGCCTATCTTTGTAGACACGCCCAAGTCGTGCCTTGAGCTTTCTATTGGTGCTCCTGTCCTTCGTCTTGAAGTTCCAGAACTGTCTCCAAATTCTCTCCATTCCTTGCCAAAATCTATCGTGTCCTCACTTATGACTGTACCACAACTTTTACATATATATTCTCTTGATCCTTTGTCATAGAATACTGTCCTTTTTCCACATACAGGACACTTTCTCCCTTTTGTAGACTTAGAACTCATTTAACCACCTTTCCAATTTATATATGTTTCAAACTCCTTTATAAATCTTTCGCAAACCATAAATATAGATAAATTTTTATCCTCAGCATGTTTTCATATTTGTATGTATGAGGAGACAATTTTAAGCAGGAAACTTAAGTTCAGCGGAAATTTTGACATAAAATCGCTGTATGAGATGTTATGGCATTTATTTGAAGACACTGGGTATCCTCCAAATGAATACAAAATGAGTAAAAGTGAGGAAGCTTCTGGAGAAATATACGAAATAGGTATTAAGGGAGAGCAGGAGTATGATAAGTATGTTAAAGGTGTGATTGACGTCTTTATTAGGTGCGATAGCTACAGAGAAGAGGAGAGATTGATTGATGGTGTGCCAAAAAAAGTGAAGTCTGGCAATTTAGATGTTACTGTTAAAGCAAGTGTGCAGAGAGATTATGATAATAAATTTGAGCACTTACCTTTGTTTTTGGGTAGGCTCTATGATACAATGTATGGACGAAAGTATGAGAGTTTTAAGGATCTAACAAGGTCTGCTGCATTAGGGTTTGTTATGAGTATTAAAGAATTTCTACAGACTAAATGAGCTTTGCATTTATGAAACCTTCTTGGCTTGGTCTGTTTGTGACAATAGCCTTGCCTAGGTCCGTTTCTATGATTGCTCCTTTGGTTATTATTTGCCTTCTTACGTAGTGACGGTTAGCTTTGTTCTCTATAACTGACTTTATAGACACTACTTTGTATGTTTTTGATTTTGGATCATACACATTAGCCTTGTCTAAGGACAAAGCTTTTGTCTTCAATTTTCCACCCCTCATTCTAACTAAGGTTACTCTCTTTTCTCCAATTCTAGTTAAATGCTCCCTTCCAGCTAGCTCCATCTTCTTCTTATCTCTCTGTTTTTTGTACTTCCCACCTGTTACTTTCCTTCGCGATCTCCTCTGAGACAAAGCCATACCTTTGTTAAGTAGAAGTAGGTTTATAAAGTTTTCTGGTTTTGTGACACGCTCTCTAGGTATATCTAAAGATCAAAAACAAAGAAAGGGTTTAGCACTGTCCGGATGAGGTTTGGCCCCCATTTGTTAGGTTCTGCGAACACTCTGCAGGCGGGTTTATGAATGCTGCGCAAATTGCTTGCTTGTACGCTTCTGGTGTTCTGTTACCCTTGTAAGTCATGCCGTTTATAACTAGTATTGGTGATGCCTGCCACCCATTTGTGCTAGTTATCTCATAGTTCTGATTTGCTATACTCTCTTTTTCATTGGCGAAGCAGCTGTTTACCTTGGTTTTATCAATGCCAACAGCGTCTGCAGCTTCTGACCAGCATGTGTCAATGTCCCCAAGTGAACAGTGTGTGTCAACGTAATATATGTAATCCCAGTACTTATCTGGGAAGTACTTCTGTATGCATGCTTCTCTTATATCCTGGTCATACTCTTTTTGTCCATGCATCGATACTAACGTGCCATTCTGGTTGTACAGTATGTAGTAGACAGTTAAGTTTATCTTATCCCCTAGAAGATCGTAGACAGGTTTCATTGCCTTCTCTGCTATGTTCCCATACGGGCAGAAACTCATTACTGAAAGCTCTACGCGTGGTTTATCTGTTTTTGGAGGGCTAAACTGCGGTGTTTGAGTGCTTTGCCTGAGCCTATTCAAGTAGTTTTCGTCTTGCATATCAATTACTAGACCAGGTAACATCTGTTCTTGTATCTGCACCCAGTACCTTCCATCCTTTGTCACAAGAACTGGTATTTTACTCGTGTTATATATTGTGTTTACTTTGTAGAATGCTCCTATATCCTCTATAGGGTTATTCTGATCAAGCTGAGCTATTGCTGGTCTGTTTAGTGCTTCCAAGTACTTGTTTATGTAATCTACTGTGTTCTGCGCTATTGCCTGTTGGTTAGGTGATCGGAACAATACAGCTGCAATTAATGCTATTAACAGTACAGCAGAAATAATCTTCCAAGGGTCTAGTTGTCTTTTCTTAGCAGTCTTTTTCTTAGCCAACTTAATCACCTTAAGAACAAACAAGAGCGCGCTTATTTAAATGTTTTGGTTTATTTCAATCAACTTATTTCTACTGTTGAACCCCGCTATGATCTTCACATCGGCTTTAAAATAATTCTTTAGCATTCTAACAACAGCCTTGTTTGCTTTATTTTTCTTAGCAGGCTCTGTTGTTTTCACTGTTAGTGTTTCCCCTTCTATAATCTCGTTCTTGCTAGCGTTTGGAATCACTCTTATTTTTATTCTCATATTAAACACTTGTGTTAAAGTATCTAGGAAAAACTAACTGTCCATCTTTTGTTGCATAGTATGTGTAGTTTCTGTTGTTTAACTGCCAAACTATCACATACAATCCATTCTCTTCGTATGCTTTAACTAAACTAGCATTCCCTCCCTGAACAACAATCTTACTGTTTATAAAGTTCATGACCCTATTCGTTGCATCTGAAGAAACAGAACTTCTCGTTTCTGAGACCACCATGTACGCTAGAACAAGTAACAGTACTAAAGAAACTATCATCCAAGGGTCTATATTACGTGTGGAATACATATTAAATACAGAAAGCTTTTTACTTATATCTGTTGTGGGGGCTCTAATGGGAATGTGATCATCTGCTCTTCTGCTAAAACTTCTTCCTCAGTTGATTTTGTTTTTGGCTTCCGCGGAGCATACGGGCATGGTTTCCTATCCTGTAGTTCGTATGTCCCAATCTTCTTTGCTATACCCACTATCTCCTCTTTGTTGTATCCTATCAGCGGTCTTAACACAGGAACATTAACAGCCTTAGACAGGACATACAGATTTTCTAATGTTTGTGAGGCCACTTGTGCAAGGTTTTCTCCTGTTACTATCCCATCTGCTTTTAATTGTTTGCACAGTAGCTCTGCCTCTCTGTACATTCTTCTTTTACATAGTATACAAGTGTATCGTCTATCGCACTGTTTAATAATATGTTTCAAGAAAGTTGTATGGTCTACTTCATAAAGTGGCAGCTTCTGCTTTGTCACAGCTCTTAGCCTCTCAACAATTGGTTTGATATTAAATTCCCCTACTTTCATGTGAAGAAGAGTTATTTCATGGCCTTTTAGGGCAGATAAATAAACAGCTACAGCGGAGTCTATTCCCCCGCTAATTAAACAAACAAACTTCATACTATGTCATCCTCTGCAACTATTATAAAGTCGCCTACAGAAACTACTGCGTGGTATGGGATCAGCAGGTTACCCTCTGAGTCTTTCTCTAGACTGAATGACTTGGCAAACTGTGTTGGATTCTTTAGAACGATGTTTATTATTTCTCCTGTCCTCGCCTCAAAAACTATGTCTCCCACTGTTCCAAATGTTTTCCCGCTCTTTGTAACTACTGTTCTACCTACAAGCTCCTTTGCAAGCATTTTTTCACCTACCATAACATCTACCTCCTTGTTATTATTTAATTACTTTTTGGTTTATAAAATTTTTAGTGTTGCAATTACTATTGCTGTTAGTATAAGAGTTATTAATGCACTCACTTTACTATGTATAGATACTAGAGCTAGAAGGGAGATGATTATGCATGCCAGCAGGTAACCTGCTCTCCACATTAATACTTTGTATCCAGGAAGGTTTGGGATTGGAATTAGATAGAATACTGCAAGTGTAGCATTAACACGGGCAAGGTCGCGATAACCAGCTATTGATCCTAGTAAAGCTAGCACTATGCTGGCAAAAACGCCAGACAGTAGTATAACTGATTCTTCTCTATATGTGACGCTGCTTCCTCTCCTACTGAGTTTAACTGGATGTTTTGTTTTAACTTCTGTGTAACCAACTAATGGCACAGGGAGTAAGCCATTTGTTATTAGTGGTGATAGAATGCTTATAATTATCCCTTTTTTCCACAGTTTGTAGCTTAACTTCGCTCCAATGTTCTTACACATTAGGTGTTGGAAGAGAAGTTGAGTTAAAATAGACACTGCTATGATCATGCTGTAAACTGTAAAGTCTTTAAGCCATATTCCTACATCTTTTGTCCATGTAAATGTGAATATAAAAGCTAGGCTTAGTATAGCAACAATTGGCTTTATATCCATGCTTTTATCACCTTCGCCAACTGGTATATCACACCCAAGGATGCTGTTTTCTGTATTGTTCTTTCTGGGGATAAATACCACTCTATTGGTGGAAGATCTGTGTAAACGTCAGAACAGAGCTCTTGAGCACACAGATAGTCCATATAGAGCTTCGTTAGCATATCATCAGGATCTCTTTCAATTTCAAGCATGAGATTGTTTAACCCAGGTTTTAGGGTTGTTTGGTACCTTACTATCTTCCCACCTTCTAGATTACTTAACTCTGCAAATATCGTAACATCCTTTTCTGTGTCATTGTTCATCACAGTTAGGTTAATTGTCATAAGATTTTCATTCACATCCACTATTG
>CAZCWL010000031.1:0-5107 GCA_964502435.1 Candidatus Woesearchaeota archaeon
TCAATCTCAAGGTTGAGATTCCAAAGAAGAAAATTCCAAAGAAGAAAAAGAAGAAGAAATGAACTTATTGATGATCTAGTCGTTAATTTTATGTAATACACACACCATATAAAAGGCGTTGAGATGAGTCTCCATTGTTACTCCGAGTCTCCATTGTTACTCCTTTTGTCAGTGACTAGTCTCAGTAGGAGTGCCATCAGGATGAGCCTTTAACCATAACTCATCTATGCTAATGCCTTCCTTTATTAAGAGCTGCTCCAAACTGATGTTGTGCTGGATATTATCAATTGGTTCAGAAGGGTTAGAATGATCGGGCATACCCGTGTACGAACTACCTCCAATCAACAAGAAAGGAGCTGTTACAAGTGGAGAGGTTATTAGCATACCTGTATACGAACCAACCCAACCAAGAGCAGCAATCCCACCAGCAAGAAGATCCATAGGCTTGCTATTCTTCTTTTCTGGCAGTTCCTCTAAGATTTCGTCTATTTCTGTCGTATTAATGAGGATAGGATTCTCAGGAATATTACTCACTAGGTCTAGACCTTGACGACTTGAAGGCAGGGAAATATTGATTAAAGGAGGTGCATACTCCTGAAAGTTTCCTAAAAGGGGTGAGCCTTCAATTAATGTAGGTACAAGTAACGAGTTAAGATATGCAACATATTGGTTTTTTATGTTTTTTATTTTGTCTAGAACTTTCTCTGATTTTGATGCGTCTAAGTCTTTGATTTTCATATTGTGGAGCTTACTCGCAATGCTTTCTATATTCTTTTCTGCTAGGTGTTGAATGTATCCACTTATAATACTTGATGTAGAAAGTGTTGTTTCTAAGACGGCTGACTCCAACCCACGTAAATCTTCTGGAGTTCCTGTTGAGTCTTTACCGCTCAACTTTTTGATTGCCTGTCTGATTCTGTACCCAAGCTTTGTTTTTTTACTTAAGTTTTTAACAACGTATTGCGGTATGTACTGAGATATATCTGTTATATTACAAATGTAATCATTTGTTAACTTATTTATCTCTGTTGTCGCTTGTTTTAACAAGCTAGTTAAGTCTTTCTCGTTAACATCTGCTATGTCTGGTAGACTTGTTCTTATATACTCAACTAATGTGTCGGATTGTCCATTTTTTATAGCAGTCTTTATTAGTTTGTATTCCTCTTTCGCACTTTTTACTGCTTTTTCTATTAATTCTCTCTCCTTTTCGGTTGGGCTGTATTCCGAGCTCATGAGGCTGAGTTTGGTAAGTTCATACCCGGACTCTATATCTGTTTGCCAGATTAGATTTCTTAACATATCCATTTCCTTTGCTCTGTTTGCTCTGTATGCTTCTATAATCATATTGGTGTCGTAGCTACATTCTCTCTTTTCTAATAATTCTCCATAGTCTTTTACTATCTTTTCAGCCATTGTTTTGTAATCATGTAATGCTTCTCTCCCATAAACCAACATTAGAGCTTTAGCTTTATCTACTGGAGATCTCACATCAAGACCCGCGCTTTTTAGTAGCCCTTTATTCTCTGTTAATTTTTTCTCTAGGCCATTCATGAACCTATCTCGGGGGTCCTCAGACCATTCAGGGATACCTTTGCCGTTTTTGAGTATCTTGCTTTCTTCTATGTAATTTCCGAGTGGTAGTGACACCATGAATTTCTTAAGAATTTCAATTTTATAAACCTTTTTGTCTGTAGAATTGAAGACTTAACAGATTATTTGTTGGTTTAACTGAATCAAAAACTACTTAAATACCTATATCGGTTATAACGTATGCCTAGCAAAAAGACGTCTCGACGTAAGAAAGCATCAAGTCGTAAGAAAGCACCAAGCACGTCTTCTCGTAAGTCGAGAGCTAAGAAGGCAAAGATTAAGTATAGACATCCTGCTCTTGTTGTTGTGCTCTATCTTGTAACGTTTGGGATCTACTCAATTTATTGGTTTTACAAGACAAAAGAAGAACTTAATAAACTTGGTGGGAAGATTCCAACATTCATTTTGTACTTTATCCCTATAGCTAACCTTTACTGGCTATACAAGTACTGTGAGGCTTTTACCAAGTGTGTTAGAAAGAAGGAGTCTCCTTTACTATGGTTCTTCTTTGTACTGTTTTTGGAAATTGTATTTATGCCTGTTGTTCAGATGGAATTGAACAAGCTGGCGTAGTGTAATGGCATACGATCACGTAGAGCAAGCTCTTGTAGATAAGCTTAATTCTCTTTATGACTTTCTACTTCGAGAGGTTACGTTTGACTCAGAATTTAATCTTCACATTACCTGGCATATGTCAAGTAATGTAAACATGTTAACTCATATTGCTAGAGGTATAAAACGTTTTAGTCCGGAGTCTATTGTAGCTATTCATACACCAGGGTTATCTTCTAAGGACCTTCAAACAGTGCTATCCTTGTTAAAGCCAGCTCACATTACGCTTGATGTGAATGCTGCATCACTGTGTAATGAGTTTGTAGACGATTTAAGGGATGTTATAGATAAGTGGGTTGTGTCAGTGGATACAACTAGATGTGAGTCTGCTGGATGTGATTCTACTTTAGAGCAGTTGGTTAGTAAGATATCATTACTGAAGTCAAAAGGACAGAATGTTTCGGTCAACATTGTGTTGTTAGAATTTGGTTTAATTAATGATATTGTGTCTTTCCTAAAAAATTTAGACGTTGATGAGATCACTTTGTCTTTAGCTAAGGACATTGGTAGGGGTGAGTACTCTGGTTTGTCTCCATTGTTGGAGTACGAGAGAGTATTTAGTACTGTCAAATCTCTATCAGAAAAGTACAATGTTAACGTCTCAGGTTTTACAGATCCAAGAATCAGAAAAATGCACAAAAGTTGTTATTGTGGGTTAAGTAGAATAACAGTGGATAGTAAGGGGTTTGTCTATCCATGTGAGTTGATGTTATTTAATGGGGTTCAATCCAATGTGAACATCATGGATGTTCACAGCGTTAAGGATCTTGTGGATAAATTGAAGTACTGGAGTGTGTATACTCTTCTGGTTCCTCCTAGTTGTAGAGATTGCGAGTACAAGGATAGATGCAATAAAGGTTGTAGATTCATAACTTACCTCTCTTCTGGCATTCCTATTGCGAAGCCTGTTTTGTGTCCTATTAAGAAAAATACTATTTATGAAGTTATAGGATACAGGCAGTACTCTCCACTGTTTAAGGAAGTGAAGAAAATTGGGGAGAAGTTGTCTAGTATCGTTCTTGACGTAGTTAGGAAGTTTGATTCTATTCAAGAGTTGGGGGCGGGTGCTGGAAGATGGATTTATCACATTGAGAAGATGACTGGAAAGCCTGTTCTTGGATATGAGGTTAATCCGACTATGCACGCTTTATGGACAATTCTTAAGTCAAAGGAAAACTTACGCTCTGATATCCTTCTTAAGGATGCACGTGAAGCTAAGTCAGGCGGACTCCATCTGATGATGGATAATTTCATAACCCACTTTTCAAGTAAAGACTTTGAGAGTTTAGCGAAGAAGGCAGAAGCTATTGTTTTGGAACTACAAGAATACGGTGGGGATGGAGAGTACACTTTTTACTCCAATGGTAGGAAAATAATCGAGATTGACAAATCAATCTCTAAGAACAAAATTGTTAAGAAAATTTACAATGGTATAGCTTACGCTGAAATGGTCCAGTACATTTATGATATTACTGATGTTGTACAGCTTTTAGAGACAGTTGGATTCAAGACGAGAATCCATTCTTCTGGAAGGCATCATATTATAATTGCTGAAAGGTTTAAATAATTTCTACCCTTACTTTTATCATGAAAGACTACTGTGCTGTTTGGACAAGGACCTTGAAGACCTTGTACAATCTAACAGATAATGATGCCAAAGTCTTTAATACACTTTGTAATGAGTGTGAGGCAACAGTTGAGTCTATTGCAGAATTATTGCATAAGGATAGGAGTGTTGTACAGAAGAGTATAAAGAAACTTATGGATCATGGTCTTGTTGTTAGAGATTCTATTGTGTGTGAGAAAGGTAGGTACTATGTCTATAGGTTGCCTTCTCAAACTAAGCTGAGGAAACAAGTTTTATCCCGTTTAAGGACGTTTAATCAGGAAGTAAAGAATGTGTTAGACATATTGAACAGAAACACTTAAATAGGTATTCACTAGTTTATGATTTTATGGATTGCTTATTTTGTAAGATAGTCAAAGGTGAAATCCCATCTTACAAGATATGGGAAAACGAGAAATTCTTAGCTATACTTGACATATTCCCAAACACTCCTGGACAGGCTCTTGTTATCCCAAAAGAGCATTACAGTTCGCATATCATAGATGATATGCCAGACGATGTCTATGTAGAGTTTATGAACGCTGTTAGAGAGGTTGCAAAGCTTATTCAAGAAAAATTAGGCGTTAAACGAGTTGGCATTATTGTAGAGGGAACTGGTGTTAATCATGCCCATGTTAAACTTTACCCTATGCATGGAATTGACAAGTATGATGTGGTTGAAAGCCCTGTTAAAGTATGGTTTGACTCCTATCCGGGCTACATATCCAGCCAGATGGGTTTACGTATGAGTGATGATCAGTTGAAAAGGATTCAGGAGAAGTTTACTTCCTAGCATTGCTTTTCTTTTAGTGTCACGGCTCCTGGTGGTTGGCATAATTCTTTTACATTGAACACATAAAATTTTCCAACTTCATACTCCTCATTAGAAAACGCTTTTATCGTTGCTACGTAGTTTTTTCCTTGTATTGCTACTTCTGTTGTATATATGCCTGTTGTATCGTCTAAAACAGAGCTACCAACACTTTTTACCCATCCACCTACTATGTCATAGTTTGTGTCACATGCTGACCCGTTTGCCTCCATTATCATTATTTCATCTAATCTTTCAGCTAGAGCATCGCATCCAATAGGCTGTTTCTGTGTTTTTTCATTGTTTGTGGTGTTTACTAGAAGCAGGAGTGCTGCAATAACGAAAGATACAGCAATGATTAATGGTGCGAATTTAAATCCATACTTTGCTTTCTTTTTTGTTCTTCTAGTTTTGTTTGATTTTTTTCGCTTTGTTTTGCGTTTTACCATGCCTTACTGAGAACTTAATTGTTTATATTATTTATGTTA
>CAZCWL010000032.1:0-5041 GCA_964502435.1 Candidatus Woesearchaeota archaeon
TACGGAGAACCAGGAGTTACAAAACTCGTGGTTAAAAAGCTAGAGGAGATGGCAAAAAGATAAAAGAATCACTAATAAAGATGAAACTAAGTATAATCTTCAGCACAAGTAGTTCGGTATTAAATAATTACACAACCTGAGGGGTACTAAATAAGATTAACGTACGTGTTTACCCCTCGAAATCAGTCTCTCTTTCAGATGGATAAATGCATTGTAGATCTCTTCTGGGTTTCTGATTTCCAATACTCTCCAAAATAATCTTATAGGATTCATCGCAATCTTCTTGTAAAACATGTCATGAAATTCCTGAAGATCTTCTTTAGAAACAGTTGGATATTCAATAGATGCAAGTGTCTGATCAAAGTTACTGATATCTGTCTTTATCCACTTATTTTCTACAGCCTCTTTAAAGAAGCAAGTCCCAGGATAAGGAGTAGCAATGGTACATTGTGGACGTATATGGTACTTACGCATGAGATAGTATGCAAAGTCAAATGTCTTCTTCATTGTTTCTTTAGTTTCTCCAGGTAGTCCAACCATGAAGAATGTGCTTGGTTTTATACCTGCTGCTTTTGTTAAGATTATTGCTGACTCAACCTGAGATAAAGTTATATTCTTCTTTACACGCTTGAGTATTCCCTCATCTGCAGACTCTACGCCATAAGCAACACCGTAGCACCCTGATTTCTTCATCCACTTCAAAGTTTCAAAATCGACATAATCCACCCTTGCAGTACAGTTCCACACAACGTCAAGATTCCTCTCAATTATACCTTTTGCTATGTCTTGAACTCTTTTCTTATCAATTGTGAATTCTGGATCAAAGAAGTTTATTTCCCTAACGCCAAATTCCTTGACAACAAGCTCTATCTCTTTAAGTGCTCTTTCTGCAGAGTAAGCTCTCCACGGTTTACCGTATCCTCTATAAATATCACATTGTCCCCCGGTTATACAGAATGTACAACTTGCAGGGCACCCCCTACTAGTTCTCATTATGGTCATAGGCCTACGCCTATTAAATGGTGTTCTGTAGAGCTTCATAGGAACACCTTCGTAGAATGGAATAGGTAAGTGATCTAAGTTTGGGGCGAGAGGCCTGTAACCATTAAATTTGTACGTCTTTCCTGTTCTATAAGTTAAACCCTTAACTCCAGCAAAAGGATTCTTCTTCCCTGATTCAAAATTCTGTAGTAGCTCCTTTAAAGTGTCTTCAGGCTCATTGTCTATAATGAAATCTAAATTCGGGAAATCTTTAAACATTTTGTCATGAATAGCAGAAGGTATAGGACCCCAAGTCCCATAATAAGCTGAAGAATTCTCTTTGACAACGTCTGCTAGCTTTGTATCATGATAAAGTGTTGGTGCGGTGATATTACCAATTACTATTTTTGGATCTTCTTTCTTTATCTCCTTAGCAACCCAGTCATAGTCTTTTTGTAACACATTTGCATCAATTAACCTTACAGCCTCCTTACCAAATAGGTCCCTTGCCACACCAGCTAAGTACATCAAACCAAGAGGTTGCATAAAATCATCTAACTGCGGGCTAGAACAGTCCGGTTCTCTTGGAACAGGAATGCCATTAAACATGGGTTGATTAACGAAGACAAAATCTACCATGGCAAATGGAGATTAGCATCATTTAAATATTTAACTAGCTCCAAGATTTCTTGCCAAAAAGCGCATAGAAATAGGCTTTCATAAATCTAAAATCACGAGATACAAAAGAATACGCAAAGAATTGGAAAAACATTCCAAACCAAGCCCAATAATATTTAAGTAGTGTTGTTACCCTGCCATCGTAAACAACGTCATAAAAAAATATTCTACGATTATACAGAAAATAGTACTTAAGTTTTGGTAGACTATCTCTTGAAACTTCTGTAAACTTGTGATCCACCTTCGCCCGTGGATTAACAAAGAGTTTAAAACCTTTTTTGTAAGCTCTATAACTGTACTCAATGTCTTCCAAGTAGCAGTTCCCTATAAGTTTCTCATTGAACTCTCCAACAGCATCTATCACATACCTTTTATAGCACATGTTATGACCAGACAGCATCTTCACGGGCATTACTTTTTTTATCCCAAGAAAGTTAGGTGCAGCAAAACCAGATGGAAGCACATCACCAACACCACCGATAAATAAAAACACACCGCTAATCCCAAATATTGTATTATACAGCTTAACCAAAGACCTAAGAAGTTTACTTTCCTTCAGCTTAAGTCTATTATAGAACCTCACTTCAACACCACATACCGCATCAGCTTGGTAGTCGTGAAAAGTACGCAAGATTTCTTTTAACCAATCCTTAAAAACAACAGTATCATCGTCTAAGAAACAGATTATATCTCCGCGTGCTGCCTTTATTCCAATATTCCTTGCATTTGTCAAGCCTTTTCCCTTTTGCTTTATAAACTTAAACTTAATTTTCTTGTATCTGCGCTTAAACTTGTCAACAATAGATTTAACAGAATCATCTTTACTTTTATCTACAACAATAATCTCGTCTGGCTTTACCTTTTGTGTAAGTACTGCGCGTAGAGAATCTTTAAAAATATCAGCTCTATCCTTAGTACAGAAAATCACGCTGACTCTCTCCATGAAGTTTATACTTTTAATTTACTTTTAACACTTTCGAACACAAATGTAAGTATCTGAGTCCAAGACCTAACTATCTTTAAAAACGGAACAAAAATCCCATAAAAACACTTAGCTTCTACTATTGACGAGTAAGGACGCATGTTAGCATGACACTTGTACACGTATATAAGGGACTCGAATAGGAGTAGCAAGCACGATGTGTAAAATAAGTATACACTAATAAAAGGCGAAAAAATGATCACAAGTGGCATAAAGAAATGATAAAGCATAAAAAGTAGCACACGTAGATCATACTTGAGAGCGTAGTTAAACAATCCTTCTCTAACATAGCGCCTAGACTGCTTTATAAAGCTCCTAAAGTCATCAATAAGAGAGATAAACCTGACAGCTTTTTCACACCTCTCTATCTTTTTCGCGGAAGAGTTTATCTTTTGCTCTATCAAGCGGTCCTCACCAAAAAGCTGGTTGGGATCCCACCCTCCTAAATGTAAGAGTAGCTTTCTCTTTACAACAGTAGGTAAAAATGGCCGTTTAACGCCCCATTCTGCTTTGCAGACGTGTTGAAAGAAAGTATTTGAAACGGGTAACTGTGTAGTAATAATAACATCTGCATCAGGATGTTGCTTTATGCATTTGTCAAGATTCAATAGATAATTTGTGTCAAACCAGTGGTCTGAGTCTACCCATATCACCCATTCACCTTTGGCATTCTTCAATCCCAAGTTTCTAGCATCCGGATATCCTCTCCTCCTTTGCCGCACATACCTTGCTCTATATTTTTTACATAGCTTCTTTACACTATCATCACTACTTTTATCACCAACTATAATCGCGTAATCCTTAATCTTCTGTGAGCGTATCGAAGAAAGTATTCTATCAACCTCGTCTGCATTATTCATTGACAATGTGCAAAATGAATACTTTACCATCGATTTGAACAGAAGATGTGAGTATTAATATCTCTTTCGATTTAATCTTGCAAAAAGTAACTTGAGCATTTCAATCTCCTCGTCTGTTAATACTCTAAGAATGTATAACAATGCAAAAAATGATACAAAATACAAAACAGCCAGTACCAGAACAGACACAACATTAACACTAATATGCGATGCGATGTAAAGCAAAACTGACAAAATTATAAGAATTAATAGTCCAACAAACAAGCGCCTATCAGAAATAGTAACATTGCAGGCAAACCTAACAAACAAGTAAGTAAGTACCAAAAGAATAAACATAGAAGAAAAGGTACCCACAGCAGCACCATTAATACCAAGCACTGGTACAAGGAGGATGTTGAGTACAAAATTAGCAATAACTGAAATTACTGTAGTTAACATATACAAGTTAGGTTTATTGTAAGACATCAGAACTCTCCCAAAGATCTGAGATAAGCCAAATAAGACATAACCAATAGCAAGGATAGACAAAGCTGTGGAAGCTTCTATAAACGTACTACCAAAAAGGAGACTTAAGACTAATTTAGAGAATATCATGATAGGAATAGCAAACAGTAAGGAGAGCATCAGTGTCCACCTAGCCGAGAAAGACAGAACTTTAACAAATCGAGCTCTTTTAGATCCAGCAGTAATACCAGATAATACAGGTAGTAAAATAACTGAAAACATAGAGGCTGGGAGAATAAGAAATTGTGATATTGGTGCAGCACTACCGTACAGCCCTGCTGCGCTAGGTCCAAGGAAATAACTAATTATCAGATTATCTTCCCACACCATCAGAAACATCATCATAAGCGATAAAGAAACAGGAACAGCATAACCAAGGAGCTTTATCACATTAAATCTTCTGGCGCGAACATCATGGAATACACTTGAGCGGATAACAAAAAACATAACCCCAGCAGCTAATAAGTAAGATAAAGCAAAAGATAGAGCAATAGAAATGCTTCTCAGCTTAAGAAAGGAAAATAAAACTAAAAATACAACCACACCCACTTGCGGAAGAACACGCTTGTACAGAACCTCCCACTTCATATTCTTGTATGCCCTAAAAACCGAAGCTAGTATTTCAGAAACTGCTCCAATTGGTGTAATTAGCAAAAATATGAGAAGCATTGACGGATCAGTTACGTTGAACAACTCGACCACATAAGAGAAAAACAGAACTAACACTGAACTTAAAGCTACAGAAATCAAAGTAGATACCATTAAAGATTCCAGCAGAATACCTTTAGCCAGGCTTCTTTTGACTCGCGGGAAGAAGTATTCCATAGCAAGTGGGAGTCCAAAAACAGATATCAAAGAGATCGCAGAAAATAGAGTAAAGGATACTACAAAGTTGCCATACACTTCAACACCGAAAAGTCTTGCTGAGATAACTCTAAATGCAAGAGTGGCAAGCTTAGAAGCTCCAAACCCTACAAGCAGCCAAAATGCTCCTTTAGATATTGTCTTTATCTCGTTCATAAGTTAAGTACTCTCT
>CAZCWL010000033.1:0-5040 GCA_964502435.1 Candidatus Woesearchaeota archaeon
ATAGGACACAGGGTTGCGGTCCCTGTAACCCGGGTTCAAATCCCGGCGAGGGCATTTACTTACGTTTATGGAATTATTGTTAGTCTTCTTCTAGACAGAAACTTTTAAATTGAAACTTCTTCTCTTGTTTGTATGTTTGTATTTGATTTAGATGGAGTGATAATAGACTCAATACCTTTACATGTAGAGTCTATGAAGTATGCGTTGTCTAAGTTAGGATACGAGTGGAAAGATGAGCTAATTAAAAAATTCGGCTTGAGAGCTCGAGATATAATCGCAGATTATGGGATGAATGAGCAGACTTACAAAAGGTTTATAGACATAAAGGTAAAATACTTGCTTGATCACATGGATGAAATTAAGCTTATGCCAGGCTTCTTAGACGTAGTGAATTATCTTAAGCCAAAGTACAAGCTTGCAATCGCTTCGATGTCTACTCATGTTATCCAATACTTTGTAGAGAAGTTTCAGTTGAATAAATACTTTGACATCATTCTTGACGCAGATGGCTTTAATCCAAGACCAGATCCTGGGCAGTTATTAACAATCGCTGAAAGGTGGAACATACCAACAGAACAGTTGATATACATAGGTGATACTGTGTGGGATGTGAAAACTGCAAGGAAAGTTAATGCGCTTTGTTTTGCTTTAGCAGGTACAGTAGATAAAGAAGAGTTAAAAGATGCACATTTTGTGTTTGAATCGCTTAGTTCCATGCTAGACTTCATAAAGGAGAAAGAGAGTATAACTAAGGAGTCTGTTTTGAGGGTTCTTAGTGATTTGAGAGATCCTGAGGTGCCAAGAAGTATCACTGACTTAAACATCGTTTCAAAGGACGATATTAAAATCATTCCAGGTAGGATTATTGTTGAGTTTACACCAACTATCCCTTTTTGTCCCCTTGGTGGTGTGATTGGTGTTGGTATAAAATACATGCTTGAGAAGTCCTTTGGTGTTAATGCTCTTGTTAGAGTTAAACCAGGTGCTCATGCATATGAGCACGATATAAACACAATGATCAGTGAAAATTACACTGAAGAACTTGAAAAAATAAAACAAAATGGATTGCTAGAAATTATGCTTTCTCGATCTTGATGCAGTGCACAGGGCATATCTGCTCTGCTTTGTGGTTGCATTCGTACTCTTCATCACTTATCTCTGTCTTTACTGGATCTGACTTCCCATCACCTGCTATCTTCCAGTTATCAGGACATACTGCAGCGCACGCCCCACAAGCTATGCATTTATCTCTTTCATGAATGATTTTGTATGGCATTATGATAGACTTATGATACCTTTAACCAACATTATATACCCTAAACTTGAGAGTATAAATATGTTATGCATATACATGTAGAACACTATGCCTGTTGCAATGTCTAACCACCCTAGTATGTCAAGGTAATAACCATTGGATGCAGATGTGATCACAGACCACACTCCTTTTACCGAGTGTATTACTATGAAAAACTGCGCTACTATTCCTGTTGCTCTGAGAAGGAGGCTTATACCTGCTGCGATGTCTAGAATACTTAGTAGTAATAACATGTTTTCACCAATCTAATCCTCTCACTGCTGGAATTCCCTTTCTAAACGGGTGTTTTACTTCTTTCATTTCTGTTACAAGGTCAGCTTCTCTCTTTACATAAGGTTTTGCGTACCTTCCTGTGAGTATCAAGTGTACATGCTTATTGTTTGCTAGTTTTATGAGGTTTAGCACTTCCTGTTTGCTTATTAGTTTGCAATGCAGTGCTATGTTTATTTCGTCAAGAATTACTAAGAATGGCTTTTTGTTTATTACCTCAACAGCATACTTTACTGCTTCTTGTGCAAGTCTTATATGTTCTTGTTTTGGGTTGTTGCAATCTATCCACTCTTTCCTTCCGAATGTTTTTATATCTATGCCCAGTTTTTTGGCTGCTTTGTACTCACCAGTGTTTTTTGTCTTGCCAAATTGGATTATATGCACTTTTTTGTTATATCCTCTTGCTCTTAGTGCCACTCCGAAGGCAGAGGATGTTTTTCCCTTTCCATTACCTGTGTACACTATGATCATTTTGATCACTTAATTCGTACACGCAGTCCATCCACAGTTTGGACACGTGGCACATCCTTCGCTGAACATGAGTTTTGCCCCACATATTGGGCAAACATCTTTACCTGCTGGAGGTTCTTCTCTTCGTTGGATCATCTCCTCACTTATCTTTTGTTTTACTACACTTGGTCCTTCTGGCTCGTACACCTCTGGGTTCAGCGATAAAACAACATTTATTGTGTCGTCTATGACCTCTTCACCATTTCCTGTTATCTTTATGAACCGTTTAGCAAGAGGGTTTTTCTTTAGCACTTCTTCTATGATATCCTGTGTGTAGTTACTTATCTTGACCTCTTTGTGCTTTTTCTTGTCTGACATAATCTTTAGCACCTGTGCGCTCTTTGAACCGTCTCTGTAAACAGTTACTCCCTTACATCCTAGTTCATGGGCAAGAATGTATGCTTGCTTTATATCGTTTGGTGTTGCTCTGTTTGGCATGTTTATTGTTTTTGATATAGAGTCAGTTACCCATCTCTGTAGTATAGCTTGAGCTACTACATGATCTGCCCAGTGTATGTCCATACTCGTTACAAACACCTCTTTTAGATCATCTGGCAGATCTAAATCCTGGATGCTACCGTAATTGTCAGATATTTCTTTTATTAGTGCCTCACTATACAACCCTCTTCTCTCAAGCTCAGATTTTAACACCTCATCAACGTATATAAAATCACCAACTGTTACTGACTTCTCGTATGCAAGTGCAAATATTGGTTCTATGCCGTTCGTTGTATCTGCTATCATTGATATCGAGCCTGTTGGCGCCTCTGTTGTGACCATGGCATTCCTCAGACCATTTTCTTGTATCTCTTTCACGAGCTTATCCCAGTCGAGTGTCCATAACTCTCTGTGGTAAAATCCTTCTATAGGCATCTCGCCGTCCATGTATGCTGTTTCCTTGAATATAGGGAACGTTCCTCTCTTTTTTGCCATCTCTATTGATTCAAGGTAAGCATAGTAGGTTAGATGCTCTGCTAGCTTTGACATGAATTCAAATCCTTCTTTGCTGTTATATCTTATTTTCATTTTGAATAGTGCATCTGCTAAGCCCATGATACCCACACCGATTCTTCTTGTTTCCTTTGTTCGTTTGTCTATAACCGGCGAAGGGTACTTGTTCATTGTTATCATATTATCTAATGCCCTTGCTGTGTACCTAACAAGTGAGTGGAATTTTTCCCAATCGAACTCACCGTTTATAACACAGTTAGATACGTTAATACTTGCTAAATTACACGACTCATAAGGGTAAAGAGGCTCTTCTCCGCAAGGATTTGTTACACGGGTTGGCTCTCCTCTTGCTTTCTCCAAAACATTTCTTTTGTTTATGTTGTCAAAGAATAGCACGCCTGGATCAGCACATGACCAGGCAGACTGTGAGATCATGTCTATTATAGCTTCTGGCTGCACGTATCGAGCTACTTTCTTATTTCTTGGATTGATTAAAGGATACTTTTCTCCGTGGAAAAGTGCCTTCCAGAAGTCACCCCACGTTCCAACAGAGATATTAAAGTTCTCAAACACACCTTCTTTTAGCTTGAGCTGTACAAACTCTTCAATATCAGGGTGCCAGACTTCTAATATCCCCATGTTAGCACCTCTTCTTACACCACCTTGTTTTATCACGTCTGTTGTGACGTCTATTATCCTCATAAATGATACAGGACCAGAAGCATATCCACCAGACGTAGACAGGATATCTCCTTTTGGTCTTAGCTTTGAGAAGTTCATTCCTGTTCCACCGCCTGCTTTGTGGATGTATGCTATGTTCTTAGCAAGCTCCATTATTGATCCTAAATCGTCTTCAACATCAAGTGTGAAACAGGCAGACAACATCCCTAACGGCCTTCCGCTATTTATCAATGCAGGCGTGTTTGGTATAACATCTTGGTTGACCATTAATTCATAGTATTTTTCTATGTTTTTTTCATACGTATCAAATTCGTGATTTTTTATCATAGAAATAAGCTCAGTGAAATTAACTTTCATCTTTCCTTGTTCTGCTAGTTCTTTGTAAGCGGCTACAAATCTCTCAAAATGGTACTTGTTTATCTTATACTTTCCAATGTACAACTCTTCATACTCTGGGTTTATGCTAACTTCTCTTTTGTAGCTTCCATCTTTATCGTAAATACGTTCATCGTACAGTATTTCTGGTAGAGCTGTGTTTACAGCTACTCTTGTAAACATATCTTTTGGTGACTCGACAATGTCTCTGTTCATATCTCTTGCTAGATACCTACTTGCTATTACTCTAAGAGCATTTAGACTGAACTTTTTGTCAACCTCGTCTAAGTTTTTCTTGTTTAGCACTTTTTTCTTTTCTTCTCTTATCTTTTCTCGCTCTTTTCTGTATATGATATATGATTTTGCTACGTCAGCATATCCTAATCCTATTAATACTTTTTCTACGGTGTCCTGTATGTCTTCCACGCTTGGAGGTGTTCCATCATACTTTTTGTTTAATTCCTTTATTACATTGTCTGCTACAGATTCAGCGATACTTCTGTCTGCTTTTCCAACAGACATCAAAGCCTTATAAACAGCGTTTACGATTCTCTCTCTATCAAAATCAACAACTCTCCCGTCACGTTTTACAACTTTTGTAATCATCTCGAACCCTCCACTACTTTTATTACGTTTTTGAATTCATCCACGGTTTCAAATGATTGATAGACCGAGGCAAATCGGATGTAGGCAATTTTGTCAATTTTCTTTAGTTCTCTCATGACAAGATTTCCTATTTTCCTTGAACTAACTTCCTTCTCTCCTTTTGCTATTATTTTGTTTAGCACTTTGTTTGCTATTCCCTCTATTGTGTCCTGAGAAATAGGTCTTTTCTCGCACGCTTTCATGATCCCAACTATGATTTTGTCTCTGTTAAACACTTCTCTTCTGCCATCTCTCTTCACAACCATGACTGTTGGTGTTTCAACTCTTTCGTA
>CAZCWL010000034.1:0-5011 GCA_964502435.1 Candidatus Woesearchaeota archaeon
AGTTGTTGTTGTTGTTAGTTTGTTAAAGAGGAAGTTATCTGTTTACGATTGGCCTGTTGCTGTTGTACTAACTGCTTCAGTGCTTTCATTGTATTTTATTTCTCCTTTAACCAGATACGTCCAGGCATTGTTAATTACGTACTATTCAATGCTAATGTTAAACACGTTAGAACTTAGACTTAATCTCTTCCATTGAGTACTTCTTCTGGCACTCCCTACACACAGGATACATTTTTCCATTAACTTTTACATAGGTGCCAATTATCTTGTTTAAGAATGTTGTTTCTATCTTCTTCCCGCATAGAGCACACTTCATGCAGATCCACCAAGCATCGAAGGGTTTATACCTAATCTTTTAGCAAGTCTTTTCATATTCCTGCCGCCCATCTTCATTAGCTTCTTCATCTGGTTGTACTGTTGTAGCAATTCTCTGACAACACTAGGATCAACCCCAGCACCCTTTGCAATTCTATTTATCCTCGAGCTGTTTATGGTCTTTGGATTTTCTAACTCTTCTTTTGTCATGGATTGTATTATGTATTTGAACTGCTTAAGTTTGGATTCTTGAACTTTCAGTTTGTCTGTTGGCAAGCTCATCGATAATCCTGGAATAAGATTTGCTATCCTGTCTAATGGGCCCATCTTGTTCATTGCTTCGAGCTGCTCGTATAGATCTAATAACGTAAAATCTCCTCTAAGCATCTTTTTACCCACTGTCTCTATTTTTTCCTTGTCTAAATCCTTTGCTTTCTCTAGTAGGGTTTCTAGGTCACCCATCCCAAGAAGGCGGGAAATATACCTTTTAGGATCAAATTCTTCTAGATCTGACATCTTCTCTCCTGTTCCGATAAACTCAATGTGAGCATTAGTAGTTGCACAGGCTGTCAGTGCACCACCAGCCTTGGCAGTGCCATCTGTCTTTGTTACAATAATACCAGTTATACCCAGAAGTTTGTGAAACTCCTCTGCTTGTTGTTTTGCGTTCTGCCCTATGTCAGCAGGCATTACAAGGAGTATCTCTTGCGGCTTCAGAACCGACTTTATTCTGCTTATTTCATCTCTTAGCTCTTTATCTAATGCGTCTCTACCTGCAGAGTCTGCAATAATGATATCATACTTCTCAAGGTTGAAAGATTTGATAACCCCAACTGGATCCTTTTCTCCTAGTTTGGTAAGGACTGGAACATCTATGGACTGGCCTATCTGCTGAAGCTGCTCCACAGCAGCTGGCCTAAACGTATCTAAGGCTAAAAGTGCAACTTTGAACCCTCTCTTTTTGAAGAATTTTGCAAGTTTTCCTGCTGTTGTTGTTTTACCTGAACCAAACAATCCAACAAGTAAGATCTTGAATGGTTTCTCCGTGATATCTATTTTGTAGCCCTGTTCGCCAACAAGCTTTACGAGTTCATCATAAATCATGGATATAATTTTTTCCTTGGATACATGCTTCTCCTGTTTTAGCTTATCTTTTATTCTAGATGTGAACTCAAATGCAAGCTTTACGTCAACATCAGATAGAAGCATTGCTCTCTGAATGTCTTTTAATATTGTATTTATCAATTCCTTGTCTGCGTACCCTGCTTTTATTAACTTTTTTAGTGACTCTCTTATTGCGTCAAACATAGCATTAAGAAACAAAGTTAAAGTTTAATAACTTTCGGGACAGAGTCGAGAGTGACAAGCTGTTGTTTACCAGATTCCATGTCTTTAATGGTTATGTTGTCTCCAACAATAATAACCCATCTGTAGGATTTTTTATTTGCATACTCCATCTGTTTTCTCAGTGGTTTATCTGTTGTATCCATATCTATAGGGAAGTAATTTCGAAGGTAGTTAGCTGCTTCAATCGCTTTCTCTCGGTCTATTACAGCTAAGAAAACTGGCTTCACTGTTTTTATCTTTGCAAGCTCTAACATTCTCGATAACCCTATAGCCATACCAGTAGCTGGAATAGGTGTTCCTGCTCTTTTGATTAGGTTGTCATACCTTCCTCCACCACCAATGGAGAGATTAAGACCCCCTGCATACACTTCCCATACAACACCTGTGTAGTAATCCAAACCTCTAACTATGAATGGATCAAACTCATACTTTACCTTGTACTTATTAAGCAGATTAAATAATGTGTTTAACTCCTGGTCTGGACCTGTGTTCTTTAACCTTTCTAGCTTGTCTTCCCCGATTAATTTCTTTACTTCTTCTTCCCCTATCTTATAGTATTTATCTATTGCCCTTAATACTTTATTGTCTGGATTGCCTAACACATTGTTTAACCATTTCCTACTGGAGATCTTAAATACCGTATCAATACCTAAACTCTTGTATACTTCGTAGGCACACGCTATAACTTCTGCATCAGCTGAAATTGATTTTGATCCAACTATATCAATATCGCACTGTGTAAATTCTCTGTATCTACCTCTCTGTGGATTATCATATCTCCATGCTCTGTCTATAACATATCTTTTGTATGGTAAGGGAACATCTTTTTCTGCTACAAACCTGGCAAGTGGAACAGTTTGATCATATTTTAGTCCTAACCAGTTCCCACTCTTGTCTTGGAATTCATAAATTAGCTTCTCTTCTGATCCATACTTTCCTTTTAATAAGTCTAGATACTCTAAAGCTGGTGTATAAAGAGGTTCAAATCCCCATTTCTCAAATATGGATGCAACGCGTAACTCTACCTCTTTCTTTTTTCTTGCTTCGTCACCGTATATATCCCTAGTCCCTTTAACATTCATTTTACATCACCATAAAGGGCCGTGGCGGGGAATTGAACCCCGGTCTGGAGGGCCACAGCCTCCCATTCTACCACTAAACTACCACGGCCATAGTTAAGACTAGTTAAGAATTCAGATTGTATGAACAAAGCCACCCTTCATAAAAAATAAAAGATAGCCTGTTTTATAAAGTTTATGATAGCTCTGTTAATAGTTCGTTTATTCTAGAGTAGCAGCTTGCTGGGCTTACTGTTATATCTCCTTTTAGTAGATAATTGAGTAATGCTTTTACGTCTTTGTTTTGCATTAGTTCATCTAACACCACTGCTTCTGTTGTTACTGTGCAATCAGCTTTTTTGTCTGAGTATTGTTCTACTGACACTATCTTCCCATCTTGTACTTCTACATACATTGACCATATCTTCTCTCCATTGGATAGAACATACACTTTTAGGCTCATGTTTCCTATTTTCTCTAATGCTTCTCTTGCCTTTGGATCATTGTTTATCTCATCTTTCGCGTTTGCTAAGCCCATGTATAGCTCATTCCCTTTCTCAATGTAATACTGTTCCCTTTCAGTTAGATTGTGCTTAAACTCCTTCTGTTCAATAGACCTAACTTTCATCTTTGGATAAACAACTGTATAGCCAAGAATAGTCCCACCGACTAGTAATGCTGCAATACCTAGCACAATAAGTACTCCAATACCTTTCATGTTTAATTATTGGTTATTTGCTCTTATAAACGTTATCAATAGCAAAAATTGAAACGAGCAAAGTAATTAGTAGAGAAACAACAGCGTATTCTACATTGAATGGGAACAGCACCATACTCACAAGCAGCATAATACCAGTTAGACATAATAGTTTGCTGTACTTTATCGTCTTTATTATTATTAGAATTCCCATTATAAAACCTATTGAAAGTGTATAGAGTAATTCCATGGAAACAAAAAGATTTTTATACTTATAACCTTTATGCACTATTTATGATAGTGTTTTTGTTCTTGCTGTCAGTAGTTCTGTTAGTCTTGCTTTCTGATGAGCTAATAGATGCTCTTGTAAGGTTTGGAAAGGAGGTTGGGTGGAGCGACTTTTTTGTAGGGTTCTTTATGTTAGCTTTGGGAACATCACTACCAGAGTTAATGAGTATGCTTGTCTCTTCTATTGAGGGTGCTGGATTACTTGGTCTTGGAACTGTTGTAGGGTCTAACATTACTAATGTTCTATTGGTAATAGGATTTATCTCTTTGTTAACGCCTTTAGACAAGCTTGGTAAATCAGACAGAAGAGATGCTGGTTTTCTAATTGTATCAACGTTTGTTTTTGTGCTTCTGTTGATTGATGGAGAACTGTCTCGTCTGGACGGAGGCATACTACTAACAATGTTCATCATGTACTACGCACTTTTCCATACCAAGTTTAACGTAAGTGTTGGTCATGTTAGGTTGAGAGACGTATTCTATGACAGTATTATTATCGCTTTAAGTTTGGCTGGTGTTGTACTAGCAGCCTGGGTAACAGTTGATACAGCGCTTCTGATAATAAAGCAGTACAGTATCAGTATGGCTGTGTTTGGAGCAACAGCTGTTGCTATTGGTACCTCTCTTCCGGAGTTAGTAACAAGTATTTCTGCTGTTAAGAAGCGAAGAAAGAACATAACAAGTGGCAACATCATCGGAAGTAACATCTCAAACATCCTATTGGTTGCAGCTGTTGGTGCTGTCATCAGCCCAATACACTTTTCTAATTGGATGATGTTAGCATTTATGCTAGTTTCTACAATAGCCTATGCTTACTTAAGCTCTAGAAGGGAATTGAATAAGGTTGTTGGGGTTATATTTTTAGCCATGTACATCGTATTTTTGCTAGCTGTTTTCTCTCCATAAAGTTCTGTAAAGCTCATGTTTAGCTGTAATCTTACGTCTCTCCTATGGTATACAATTTGGAGGATTATATAAGCAAAAAGTGCGTGAAATCTTGCGGAATATCTGTATGTTAAGTGTAATCGCTGAGTGTAGGTGCTTATTTTTTCCACAACATACCAAGTAACGACCTTTTCTTTTCCTCTTGTTCGGGAAGAAATGAAGATGGATTAATTTCCAATATCAATGTTCGGGTAATATCTTCAGTCTCCTCATCAACTGTGTCTTCATAAATGTTTTTTCTTTTTCCAATTACTATCTGGTAAAGAAGTCTACTACCATCACATAGGGTTGGTTCACCATAGTGACTTTGGAGAAGTTCTAATAGATCTTTGTACATTTCAATCGGTACTTTCTGTTCAGG
>CAZCWL010000035.1:0-4889 GCA_964502435.1 Candidatus Woesearchaeota archaeon
GCTCATTGTCATAAAGCCATGCCGGTGAATCCATCTTTATTAATTCCGGCCAGGTTGCTGTGATAACAGGAAGACCAGCCGCCATATACTCCAGTAACTTCAAAGGTCTTATCCCCTGAATAAGCCCCATGTTATTTTTTACATCAAAGGAAGAGGTGTTAACAAATGCTGTTGACACATCTTTTATACTAGATATCTTTAATGTTGCTATCCTTGGCCGTAAGGATAATAGATTTAGCTGTCTTTCTTGCTCAAGCTCTACACACTTCTCAACAGCTGTTAGAGATTGCACCCCTTTTATCTCAACCCTTGCTCCTCCAGGAATAGAGACATTAACATCCTGCCTAATGGAGCCTAATTGTCTCTTTGTCCTAACAGATCGTATAACATAACCTATTCGCTCAGCCAGTTCCCTTGCCTGCTCTGGAGTCTCAGCACCAGGCTCTGTTGTAAGTTCTACAAGAGGGATACCAAGTCTAGATAAGTTAAATGTTGTATCATCTACTTTTGAACAAGCATCTTCCTCAAGCATAACTGTCTCTATCTTAACCTTGCCCCAAGAGGTCTTAACATAGCCATTTCTTGCAACAAGAGCAGTACGTTGAAAACCAGTTGTGTTAGATCCATCAACAACTATCTTACGCATAAAGTAAATCTCTGGCTGGATCTTACAATGCAAAAGTTTTGCAATTTGGAGTGCTATTCTTAAGGCATCCTTGTTTGGCTCGTGTGGTGGTTCTTCATCCAGCTCAACAAGACACGAGTTAGAAATCTGATACGTAAACTTCCTAGCCTTTTTTGACTCATAAATTGCAGCTTTGTCTACCTCGCCAGTCTCTCCAGGAGAAGCACGTAAGTATCTACTAACTGTACCTAAGACATTTCCGTCCATAGTGGTTGGACATGAGCAAAACAGCTTCTCTCTTGTGTCCAGCTGAACATGGAGTTCTAAACCAATCAAGCTATCTCACCTGCAATGTTTTTGTATATTAGGTTTATATCACCTTGACCAAGAGCCCACATCGTCTTAACAATCATAGTCTCTGGTAAAGCATCAATAAGGTGACCATGCACACCTATAGACTGTAATAGTCTTCCGGTTGAGTAAACATTCAGATTTATTCTTCCATGTACGCACTGTGAAGTTATGACAATTGGCTTCTTATAACGTTTTAATTTTTGTATCCACGATTCAGGTACATGTCCTAACCCTGTACCAATTAATACTAGAGCATGAGAATCCTTGTCTATCTTCAATTCTGCTCCTGGGTGAACGTAAACAACTTGTATCTTGGTGTCTAAGTCAGAACAGAGTTTCGGCTTCACACTCTTTCTTTTTGGTAAAGTCTCTAGGAACTCCACGCTGTTCAATGAGATCTTGGCAAGAGGCCTATCTGACTTAAACGCATCTCTACGAGAAGTATGACACTTCCTTACCCTTGCTGCATTGTGTAAATAACAGTAATCATCCGACATTGTAGCATGCATACAAACGTAAACACCTGAGATATCTAGTGTAGCAGCTTTTACACTGCATATGATATTCATAACCGCGTCTGTCGAAGGTCTATCACTAGAACGTTGGGCTCCTGTCAGGATTACGGGCACTGGCAGATCCTGAAGCATAAAACTCAATGCTGCAGATGTGTAAGATAAAGTATCAGTACCATGAAGAACAACTATTCCATCTGATTTAGGTATTTGTTTGTAAATCTCCTTTGCTATTAGCTGCCAGTCTTTTGGAGTAATATTCTCGCTGAACTTGCTAAGGAGATTAACTATTCTGATACTAGCTATGTCCACTAATTCTGGAACCTCAGCAAGCAATTCTTCTGGTTTAGTTATAGGTACAACTCCACCTGTAGTGTAGTCCACCCTACTGAGGACAGTACCACCTGTAGAAATTATTGTTATCTTTGGCGATTTTAACTTTTGCTTTACAGACATTGACTTTCTCCTTGATTTACAGGACAGTCTTTTTATTGATTTAAAGGATTTAACACCAATGTTGTACCCATTTTCTATCTTAATAATGAGTATAGAACTGTCTCCAAACATTGGTCTTGGCATAAGCACGCCTCGAATCGTTTCTTGGTCTGTTCTTACCTCAACCATACAACCAGGTTTTATGTTTTTCTTTTTTAGAATGGACTGAACACGTTTCGAGTACATACTGCATAAGTAGTTTTCTAAGTTAAAAAAGATTTTTGTATAGTAAAAAATATACTTTTAGAAATATATACAACTGTTTAAATAAGTATTTAAATAAGCTCGACTTATAAATAACTATTATACGGCTTTTAGGATATACGGCTTCTATGGTATTTAGTGATATTTATTATACGGCTTCTAGATGGAAGTATAAACTTCCGCAAATAAATAATTTTCGGTGATCGAAAATACAAAATGGGGGTGCAAAAATGGACTCAATAATAAAAAATGCTATTAAAGCGCAGAATAACCTAAAGTGGGACAATATTAATACAGTTCCTGCAATTATTAAAGTAATAGGCTGCGGTGGTGGAGGAAACAACATTGCTGACTGGCTTTACCATAAAGGGCTGAAAGGTGCAGAGATTGTCTCTATAAACACAGATAAAGTACAACTTGATGCAAGAGAGGCTGACAGAAAGATATTGATAGGTAAAGAAACAACAAAAGGACTTGGAGCAGGAGGCTATCCAAAGGTTGGAGAGGAGGCAGCTAAAGAATCACTACAAGAAATAAAAGAAGCACTAAAAGGTACAGACATGGTATTTGTATGTGCTGGACTTGGAGGTGGAACAGGTTCAGGTGCTGCACCAATTATAGCTAAAGTAGCCAAAGAGATGGGAGCAATAGTTATTGGCACTGTAACAATGCCATTTAAGATAGAAAAAGCAAGAATCGAAAAAGCTGAAATTGCACTTCAGAAACTCAGAGAGGTAAGTGACACTGTAATTGTAATAGACAATGAGAGATTAGTAGAGATAGCTGGGGACCTTCCGTTGAGACAAGCGTTTGGTGTTGCAAACGAGCTTATAGCCACAATGATAAAAGGGATTGTAGAAACAATAGCTGTTCCTTCATTAGTGAACCTAGACTTTGCAGACGTGAAAGCCATAATGAGCAATGGTGGAGTATCTGTCATAGGAGTAGGAGAATCCAGATCTGAAAGCAGCAGAGTTGATGAGGCTGTTAAGAGGGCATTAACAAATCCTTTGCTGGACGTAACTTACCAAGGAGCAACAGGAGCTCTTATACACATAAGCGGTGGAGAGGACCTAACACTAGATGAAGTGAACCGTGTCGGTGAGCTTGTAACGCAATCACTCGACACAGACGCAACAGTAATATGGGGTGCAAGGATAGAAGAAGGAATGGAAGGGAAACTAAGAGTAATGACAATAATAACAGGTGTAAAGAGCCCATACATTATAGGCCCTATAACAGAGCAAGCAAGCAAAGAAGAAGCATCTAGGCTTAGCAGTGAGCTTGGAATCGAAATGCTACACTAATATTCACCAACCCCCCATGCATGACAACCCCCAAACACACCCCCTGTGAACCGTTAGTTTCACTAGGATGAGGGCTGGAAAAGAGTTCTCCCCCCGGACTTCTTTCCAGCCCAACACCTTTATTTGTTCTCAGCAACAATTATACAACATTGTAAAACAGAAAATGTGTTTACACAGCGTTGTGTAAATAACTAAAGAATTCTTTCAAGACATAGGTTAAAAACAAACAGAATGGCGCGGAGGTGCCAAAGTTGCCAGGAATATAATTGGGAGCGAGTGACTCGCTCCCAACCCCCCATGTAGGAGCACTAAGGTATCCCCCAAGTGCTATTTTTTAGACATAATTCTTTTTTATAAACTTTACTATTGCCCTATTCTACAAAACACAATCTTTTTATTACTAATTATTATGGTAAGTATCATGTCATTGGTTGATAAGCTAAGAGGAATCTTAGGCAAACAGAGTACAGAGAGGTATGATCAAAGCTATGTGCCTGCAGAAGAAGTATGGCCTATTCTTAGCAAGATTGAAAGCTATGTAACATCAGAGGTGCGTGGAGAGATCAACAAAGTAAGAATAGAAGAAAAGTTCAGGATGTTCAAACACGTTAAAAGTGATTTAGAGCCAAGATTAACAGAGATTGCAAAGATAATCGTAGACTTAAAGCTAGAAAAGTGCTACTTACCTGATATAACAAGGAAACTTAATCACTATGCAGCAGACATAGTCGGAAGACCAGTGATAGGTGTAGATGGTATAAACGATTACATTGTAAACCAGCTTGACCAGATAATAAAATTAGTGAATCAAGCCTACAAATACAGAAAGATTTAAATGGGATATTCTACATAAAAAGTTATGAATAAGGATTATGACTTCAAAGAAGTGGAGCAAAAATGGATAGATAAATGGAATTTCACGTTTAAACTCGATGATAGGCCAATCTTTTCTATAGACACTCCTCCTCCATACGTTTCAGGTCATCCACATATTGGTCATGCTAAGAATTACTCAGAGTTCGAAATCATAGCAAGGTATAAACGAATGAGAGGGTACAATGTGTTTTTTCCCTTTGGGTTCGATGATAATGGCGTGCCAACAGAGAAATACATTGAATCAAAAGGGATAACATACGATATTGGCAGAGAAAAATTCGTGGATGCATGCCTCAAAACAGTTGATGAAATGATAAAATCAATGACAGAAGACTTTAAACGTTTAGGATTATCCTGTGATTGGTCCACTTTGTACCATACAATAAGTCCTGAGGTGCAAAGGTATGCACAGTATAGCTTCATAGACCTTTACAAAAAAGGCTATATCTACCGAGCAAAAGAGCCTGTTATGTGGTGTCCTAAGCACAAAACAGCCCTAGCTCAGGCAGTAGTAGA
>CAZCWL010000036.1:0-4787 GCA_964502435.1 Candidatus Woesearchaeota archaeon
ACTGAATGATGAAACTATCATTATTAACAACTGTGTATTTAAGATTGTTTGATAGGAGAGTAGTATTACCAACAGTGACGTTGAATTTAATCCAATGGTTTCCAAGACTATTACTGAGTGGATACATTAATCCTGACCCACCCTGGGTAACACATGTTGTGGTACCATTGTTTACGCAAAGTTTAGCAAGTGTATTCTTATTAAAGTCTACGTGTAAGAATATATCATACTTCGAAGATAATATTTTATCACAGTACAGATCACCGTTCACAAGGTTACACACACCGTAGGATTCTATCCTCAGCGGGACAAGAGTACACTGACCATTAACACAGCTATAGTCACCACTACAACCTGGTTGTGGACCAGTCAAATTCTCGTGCACACACGATTCGAGGTATGTATCAAAGTAGTCTCTGGTACAAGGGTTTTGATCGTTACAGTCTGTACAACTCGAATCGTAACAACCATAAGCACACTCTACTAGATAATGATAATTAAATCCATTGTAAGGATAACCAGAAGGATAGTAAATGAAAGATTTGTAAACAGAGTCATTAAGTTGATATTGTTCATGTGGATGAAGATTATATCCCACTTGAGAAGCATTGTAATCAAAAGACATAGCAAGCATTCTGTAGGAATCTAAGCACACAGACTCGGGTATTAACGTTTCCCATTTAAGAAAATCGTGATAGTACTTCTGTATCTCATAATAACTATGGCTTTTCAGTGTGGTGAATATGTCCCATAATGAGATAATAACCCTATAATAACCAGGAGGCACAGATACTGTCTTACTGTAAGTCATATTCTGGATCTCGCCGTAATAATGGCTAGTGGGTAGTGCGGAAAAACCTCCTCGTTTACAGCCACCAATCAACTCACGGTCTCTTGCTGGATTAGCACAATATTCTTTGTAAAAGTGCCCACTTTTAAAAGTATAGTAGTTTGCCCTATACGGTAGATTATTAGTCCTTAAAACCATGTTTTTATCATTTGTTGATACGATGTCCAAAGCAAGTAATGGCCTAAAGTTCGCTGCGTATTTGAGAGAGACTGTAATGGCGTAACTGCCATTCGGGAGCTGCTTTGTAGTGTAACTTGCATTGTAGACAGTGAGTTGATGTCCTAACATAAGCAGTGAAGATTTCTTAGAAAGAACAAAATCTGAATTCTCAGCATAGACAGTATAGTTAATCTTGTACGTATTATCTCCATCGATGTCTGGGTAGAAGCTGCCAAGGTAGCATATGCGATAACCATTAGAACTCTTTGGTAAATAGCAGTCCCAACTACTATGGTCTATCTTTGCCACTAAATTCGCATCATGATCAGATTTATACTTCACATGCAACCACACATAATACGTAGTTCCCTCACTATAGTAGTAAGTGAATGGCTGAAATTCAAAATTGTACTTGTGACTCGAATAATCAACTCCACCGTACGAATGAGTCTTACACACTCTTCCATTACTTGAGTGAAGCTCGAGCTTAACATTTGTGTAACGCTCAGCAGGGACTATAATATAACCATCATAGTTAATACGTGTATTAGTGCTAGTATAATCCTTAGATACATAGATAGTCCTCCCGGAAGGAGTAGTGAACTTCCATACAAGTTTTGAAGGCGTAGATGCTTTAAAATAACCTCTTCTATTTGTATTGACATTAATCTTAACATGTGTTGCATTATATGGCACAGGTGAACCGAGACTCCCAGCTACAAGCTCTGAACCATCGCATGGATCTACTGGTCTACTACAAGTAACATAACCTCTAATAGTTTTTACTATATTTCCAGTAGAATAAAGAAAAATAGTCACAGCGTGCCCACCATAACCTAGAGGGTGAGTATACTTATCAGAAGCACTGTAGGTGAATATACTAGAGCGTTCTCCCGGTAAACATGGTCCAACTGCAAAGTTATCGTCTATCTTAGTATAAGCCATGTATGTACAATCATACGAATAAGGTCCAGCTTCATAAAAAAGTGTTACAGTAATGTTCTTGTTAGTGCATTTAATATCCACACTATATAATTTTATATAAGCACCACCTGCTGAGGATCCACCACTTGAAGAGGACGAGCTCCCGGTACTTGGTGAGTAACCACTGCCCGAAGAGGTCCCAGAGGAACCCCCAGCGTCATCTGATGAAGGAGGATCATAAGGGCTACTAGACTGTATATTTCCAGAAGCACAACTTGGTGTGTAAGTTGCTGTAGTGCAGCCATAACTACAAGTTTTACAGTTATAATTATATACATAGCCGTAGCAAGAAGTAGTCCACGATGGAGAGCACAATACATGAGAATCCTTGCAATAATCTCTTTGTGTTGGAGAAAAGCTAGACTTGTTACGAGCAAGCCTCTCATTAAAAGAATTATCTTTCCACATTGCTACGACTAAGTCATAACGACGGTCAGCAGGGATATCATTTACGTAAAAAGTAACCATCCCGCCGTAACTTCCTGGATAGGTGCGTTTATAGCTACCCCTCTTACAATCACCAATATAGAAATCTCTGTCAGCAGAGGGGTCAGCACAAAACTCCTTATAATGTATACATGAATTATCTCTTGTTATAACGTCCAAAGCAATAATTGGTTGAGTATAATAATTCTTAGAATAGAAAACAGTAATTCCTAAGTTCATTTTTGATCCGTGGTAAGAAGGAGTTATTTGTGTTATTTTGATATAAGCAGCATAAGAAGCAGAGAAAGAAGACAGAGAGAGCAGAAGAAAAACAAATAAACCTATGGCCAACCCCCCGGATCTCAAGGTGCACCACCTTAAATTTTCCAGAAGGGTTCTGATTTATAAATGTTTTCGGAAGGGGAAGGATAACTTTAGAGTAGTCACTCAAGAAGCTTACTAACAAGAAAGTCTATGGCTTGTTCCTCAGTTAACCCTTTAACCTGAAGAGCTTGGATTTCTTTCTGCTCAACAGTACCAACAACAGTCTCGTGAGTTAACCTAGCAGTAGGATTAACAACTTTTACTTGCGGCAAAGATTCTGCAACAGCACTATCCATAACTATCTCCTTACAATCAATATGTCCTCTAGAGTATGAACCCTCACCAATTATCTTACCTTTGAATATAGATCTTGACTTGTCACGTAAAACAACCCTTGCCTTTAGAACAGCAGATGACTTCTCACCAACAAGTCTCGCATTATCAGATATAGTGATATCATCATCTCCTTTTCCACCAATCCTCGTAAGTGCAACTATCTTAGCATCTTTTCCAAGCGACATAGACAGATTGTAATCAAGTTTACCAACCCTACCCTTGCTTAAAACCAAACTAGTAGTCATCGTTGCACCATCATGGAGTACAAAATTCAGATTCGGCTTAACAACAGACCTCTCTTCGCCATGATAATGGTACTCATCATATGAAAGTGTAGCCCCTTCCTCAAGAACAAAATTCCCATCCATCACATGATTGACATGTGACTTCGGGAACGCACAAAAAGCAGTTAACCTGACAGAAGCATTCCTCTTAACAACCAGATTAACATTTATTCTCTGCTTTCTCTCCTTCTCAAGTACACCAAAACATAGATTTATCGGGACAGGTATTGATTTGTTCACAGTCATATCTATTGACACACCATCGTCCATTTCAGTAACATCTATGTCCACACCATCAATATTAGATTTACCAAGAACATTATTGCAATGTACTATAAGAGAAGGATACACACCACTATGAATTAATTTGGGAAGCTCTTCTATCTTCGTTCCCTCAACTATGTACTCAACTGTCTTCAGAATTTCATCCATCATTTGTTCATCAACTCCAGAAGCATGTCAACATCCCCCTGTGCAACCACTTCACCCCTACTTAAAAGTATTCCCTTACTCGCCATTCTCGCAAGATCAGGGTTATGTGTAATCAAAATAACGTTATTCAACGAGTTTACAACGTCTTTTATCAATGGGTAACTAACAACGTCTATACCTGAATCAGGCTCATCAAGTATAGCCAACTTTGGCCTCATCAATAAAACACTAGCTAGCTCTATTCTTTTTCTCTCTCCACCACTGAGAGTATGGATATTCTTATTAAGTACTGCCTCAGGAAGCCCAACCTTAGAGAGAACCAATTTCATATCATCTAAGCTGTCTGTAAGAAGAGAAAAAAGCTCTTTAACTCTAACACCTTCAAACTCCGCAGGATTTTGGAATGCGAGAGTTATTCCTAAATTTGCTCTATCTGTTATTGACAAAGAAGATATTTCTTTACCCTCAAACACAATCTTACCTGTTGATGGAAGAATTCCCATAATAGCCTTTGCAAGTGTGGTTTTTCCAGAACCATTTTCACCAATTACAGCAAATATTCCACTATCGTACTCAAACGTTACTTTCCTCAGTATATGTTTGTAGCTGAGATTAACAACTTGAAGCATGCATATTAAAGAGAGGTAAAGTTTTTAAATTTTAGCCAAACGAGCGATACTAGAAAGGAGAGGTTTATGCCGCCTTCTAACAGTTCGATATAAGTCTTCATAAAGTGGAAGTACATTCTTTGGCAGAAATCCCTCAGCGTATACTCTTGCATTTCTGGACAATTTTCTTCTTAGTTTAGAGTCGTCCATTATTAACTTCATCTTGTCTATTAGGTCTTTAACATCTCCTGCCTTAAAGTTAAGACCATTATAGTTATGCTTTACTATCTCTCCCCCAGCCATAGCGTTAGATGATATAACAGGAGAGTAGTAAAGCATGGCTTCGACGTATGTTAAACCGAATGTTTCTGTATCAGAAGGAGA
>CAZCWL010000037.1:0-4771 GCA_964502435.1 Candidatus Woesearchaeota archaeon
CTGATAGTAGAGTATGGTTTACTTTCAGGATTACTACTACCACAGGTAGCAGTTGAACAAGGATGGGATGCTGAAGAATTCTTAAACCAAGTTTGCATAAAAGCAGGTATGCCTCCATTCGCATGGAAACACATGCCTATAAAACTCTACAGGTTTGAAGCTGAAGTATTTAACGAGACACAACTCTGAACCAAGCTAACCAGAATAAAAGAATAACGAGCAACATCCCCCATTGCCACAGAAAAGAGTGGACAAACTCTAGACCAAACTTATAACCAAGTATAACAGTAGTCACCAGCCTAAAAACATTTACCATAAAGATTATTGGAACAAACAACAACGCTACAATTTTTCTTTTCATGTCAATGTTTACCATTGCAAAAACAAGTGCTAAGAATGCTAGCACAGACCTTATGCCTGTACAAGGTCTGCCAATACCAATTGTAAACGCATCAAAAACCAGAGCTGGTATTGGTAAACCAGTATACTGTGTGTCTGTTATAATCTCTAAAGTGTTATTGTATCCAAGCTTAGTTAAAACAGAGCTTGTTACGTTAGCTTGTAAGTATTCTAGGTAAAACATATCAATGTTTAACCAGATCATAAGATACAACGGAACAGAGAATATAACCAGCCTTAGAAAAAATAAAAACGCTGTGTACAATTTAGTGTTAAACTTGTTTAATTTCATCCTCTATATCGCCTCTTCAGAACAGATTTTATAAGCTTCGCCTTGTACTTACCAATGCCTGGAACGCTAGCAAGATCTTCTTCACTAGCAGAAAAAACACGTTCAAGCGTTCTAAATTTAGACAATAAATTTTTTGCTGTTTCTGGGCCAACGCCAGGAAAACCCTGCATAATGTAAATTAACAACCTATCACCGGTTAGCTTCGGCTTTGGACGTAAACTAAGGTATTTCTTCTGATCAGGTGAAGACATTAAGAGCACATACTGCACTGTGTCGTATACATCGTCCGTAAAGATCACAGGGATTCTTTTAACGACGTAAAGAGTAGCTCCCCTAACAGCATTCTGACTGACTAGATTATCGTACTCTCTACCTTCTATAATGAGCATGCCTTTACCTTTTAATCTATTGACTTGAGTAAAAAGTCTACGATCAATTATAGACGACACAAAATCTTTCATGGTTTTTCTCTCAATAACAGTCTTACCAACTACGATGTCACCTAGTGGTAACTGTTCTACCTTAAATTTTACACCTAAACTCTTCATAGCGTCTATAACTAATTTTTCTCGCCTATCAACTAAAATCATACAAAGTCACCTTCTTACTTTGCATGTCCTTCATTATTGACTTCATCTTTTTTTCTTTTTTATTAGCTATCCAATAATAACCTTCTTCAGACGTGCCCCTCGTAACAAGGATGTAAACCTTCCCAAACCTTGTTCTGCCTACCCTACCTCTCCTTTGTATCATCCTGATAGCACTAGGTACTGGCTCATAAAGCACAGCAACATCAGCAGAGGGGATGTCTATACCCTCTTCACTAACAGAAGTTGCAATCATAACATTGTAGATCCCATCTCTAAACGACTCAACAGCTTCCATTTGCTTCTTTTGGGTCATACCTTTCCTCTTACCAACAAAACGAACAGGGCTGAAACCTTCAATTTTACTAACTGCATCAAATATAAGATCAACTGTTACACGATAATGAGCAAAGATTATTATCCTTTTATCTGGCCCTATTTCCTTCAATAGTGATACTAACATATCTAGCTTTGGACTTCTCGAATCATGGTACTTAACTAAGCTCTTAATTGCTGACATGAAGTATTCATTTTTTCTGAGGTGTTTAGCTGATTTTGAATCATCTTTCTTCAACTTGTTCGCATAGTACGTATACGCAACAGCTAACCCGTAACTGTCAACTAACTGAATTAAATGGAACAACTTCATAACAGCGGCGGATAAAACAACACCCCTAAAAGTGTAATAACCTCTTCTAACTAGCATCTTTGCTTGTAGTCTCTTCTGGAGAGACAAAATAATCTTTCTTGTCAAAGTCTTTGATTTTAAAAAGCCTTCTTTTAATAAGGTATCTCTCTCAACAAGTAAGGCTTTCTTAAGTTTAGCTCTGACTTCCTTTGCTTCAGGAGACAGGTCAACATAAATTTTTCGTATCTCTTTCTCTGGGATGTAATCAGATAAATCTTCTTCAGTTCTTATCTCTACTTTCTCAATGCTTAACAACTTCTTTAATCTGTTCATTCCCTGAACATCAGTAGCAGGACTTGCGGTCATAGCTAAGATATGTGGGTCCTTCATAGTCTTCTTGTACACGTCAACTACACCTACATAGGCATACCTCCCTGTTGCCCTATGTACTTCGTCAACAACCAAAAGCTTAACGTCAGTTAAGTCTATTATCCCTCTCTTCAAATCGTTAAGAATAGTCTGAGGGGTAGCAAAAATAACATCACTCTTTTTCCATATCTCCTTCCTTTTTTCAGGCGGGATCTCACCTGTGAGAACAGATGAATCGTAGATAAAAACAGAGTCAAAACTTTTCTTGTGCTGGTTGCATAAAGGTTTAGTTGGAGCGAGGAAAAGAGCTTTTCCACCATCCTTAAGCTTGTAGTCTATAAGTAGAAACGCTATCAGAGTTTTTCCAGTTCCAGTAGGTAAAACAACCAGTGTGTTGTACTTTTTAGCCGTCTCTAAGATTTCTATTTGATACGATCTTGGCTTAATCATGATAATGTTCTGAGAAGGACTATATTAATAATTTTTGACTGCAGGGGGAGGGATTCGAACCCTCGAACCCACTAAGGGACTAGGTCTTGAGCCTAGCGCCGTTGACCACTTGGCTACCCCTGCTATAAAAAATAATGGAAGCTTCGGTTTAAAAAGCTTGTGAGAATATAGCGCTGGGGCTGGGATTCGAACCCAGGCACCCTTGCGGGAACCAGCTTAGCAGGCTGGCGCCGTAACCACTTGGCTACCCCAGCTAATAAGAAAATACAACTAAGCATTTAAAAATTTTCCTAGAATAATTGCTGACAAGATAAATACAACAAACAAACCAAGTATGCTTACATCCGGCAGCACAGTCACTCTTAAGAACCTTCCAACCACACCTTTTGAAGTAATGTCCCAAACAATACTCCATCCTACTTGACTTTGAAAGCAAGTTCCAGTTACGTCAGAAAAAGTAATATTCATTTTCGATGTTCCAGCTCTAACAGGAACCATTTCAAACACAACCTTGTAGTAATCCTCAGGAGGGACAACTATAAGTTCGTTCTCAAACTCACTTAAGCTAACTACACCATACGGTGTCATAACGCGAACTAATACATTTGACGGGACAGAGTTAAAAGTCGCCTTAAGAGTAATAGCATCCTGTCCTAAGTTATATATTGTAACAGAAGGTCTAGCTATGCTAGTTAAATCAACAACAAGTCTATCTTCATCAGGATCACGAGTAACCTGTAGTGGGTTTGCCATGGTAACGGTTTGTGTAGGCAAGGTTAAACTATCATAAACAGTCTGGGTAGAATTGTACCTTATGTATGTTACATTGGGATAAAAATTGAACTCGTACCCTTCAGATATGGTACAAGGTATAGGGTTAGTTTCACATTGGTAATGAAAAACATATCCTGGGGCTATGGGAGGCTTTGTGCTAGGATAACATATGTAAGGTATTGGCATTCCCTCTAATGTGAGGTTAGTTATTTCTGCTGGCAGATTACCTATGTTCAGAACGTAGAGATCAATGACGTACCTTGTCTGGTAATATGCTGAAGAAGGAATGTAATAGTTATGCATTGTCAAATTGGCTTGCTTAACTTCAATGTAGGAGTACCCACTAGATAGTATAACAGCCACCAAACACAAACCAATCAGCGCCGTACGCATACTTACCTGTTGTTGCATCATAACCCACCACTTCCACAATATAGTTATCGCAATCTAGTCCAAGTATTGTAGGGTTGATATTTATAGTTGTCCCACCCTTAGGTATATCCTCTCCTAAACTACCTGACCAAGCTAACACACTACCAGTGGTGTTAGACGTGTAAAGATTCACAGTAACGTTGGTTAACGAGACATTAGTTAGTATGCCTGATCTGTAAACTTGAGGTAACACATGAATCACAGCCAACTGACCAAACTCTACATACTTATTCTCAACAGTTGTGTTTATGAAAGGATAAGACGGATGTGTGTAATAAGACACCTGAGCTGTGATTATGTTATTTGAAGTCCTGTTGAAATCTATATCAAGATCTATTATAGGATTTATAACGTAAACATTGTCAGGTACTGTTATATACATTGTATAATTAACAGTTTGTGTAGGAAGGACTCTACTTAACTCAACCTGATTCTTCTGAAGTCCGTTGTACACTACAGTACTATTCGAGTAAGTGTATATGTCTAACTGTAAATCATGCAGCTTCACGAACGCATCCGATGGGATAGCGAAAGGCATACCGTTGTAGACACTAACATACACTGGAACGATCTCTCCAGGGAATACTATCTTCCTACCTGGATACACATTCTCTACACGTATAGAATAAGATTGTGTATACTGTGTGTAATCACAAGGGCTAGTCCTATTACATGTAGAGTACCAATCTGTTATAGTGCATAAACCATTACTGCAAACGTATGAGTCAGTGCTGTTGCAGATGTATTCGCACCTAGACCACACACCATTTATACACGTTAGGTCTCCTTCATTATCATTGTCTATGTCAACTACTTCATTCTCTGAGAAACACTCTCCAT
>CAZCWL010000038.1:0-4614 GCA_964502435.1 Candidatus Woesearchaeota archaeon
CCAAAATGCTCCTTTAGATATTGTCTTTATCTCGTTCATAAGTTAAGTACTCTCTATTAATTAATAAACTTATTGGGGTAAAAGTTTAAATAGGAATAGAGTTAGGCAACGTCTATGAAGTTAGACTACATAGTGTATGGTGTAGTATTCGCATTCTTTATATTCCTTATATCAAATGCTACGATAGAAAGTGTGTGGCCAGATGAAGCAATGTACGCTTGGGATAGCTCACATCTGCTTCATGAAAGTGCTAATATAGATCTTGCAAAAACAAATACTTATCTTACTACAATAATTGCTGCTCCTCTAGCAGCAGTAATAGACCCATTAGTAGCGTATCGAGTAGTTGTTGCAGCATTCGCTGCACTAACACTGCTGTTCGTGTACTTACTAACCAAAGAGATAAGTGGAGAGTATACAGGAATAGCTGCTGCGATTGCTGTGCTATCAAGCAGTGTGTTTGTTTTCATATCAAGTAGAGCACTTGTGGACACGCCATTAGCTGCTATGTTCACAGCTTCTATATGGAGCTTATACAGATTAGAGAAGAACAGAAGCCTAAAGAACGCAGTGCTATTCAGCATCCTAACAGGCCTAACACTTCTAACAAAATCAATAGCAGTACTTCTACTTATTGTATATGCTCTTTATTTCATAATCGCGTATAAAAGTAAAGTGTTTAGTCTGTTACGTGAAAAAAATATTCAAATATCAGTTGCAGTAATGATACCATTTCTAGCAGCTTCAGTTTACAACATAGTAAGAAATCTATCAGTACTAATGTCGCCCGTTAAAGGGGCGATATTCATAGCAGACAAATTCTATTACTTTATGCATCCAATAACCTCGTTTGGATGGGTTGTAATATTATTATTACCAGCAATAATTGTAATACGGAAAAACATAAAGAAAAAAGGAGTAATACTCCTACTCTCTTGGGCGGTAGTTTACATTCTATGGTTTTCGTTCATTGTAGGAGAAAAAGTTCCAAGGTATGTTCTCCCAGCTGTGCCAGCAGTAGCAAGTTTGTCAGCTATGTCAGTAATGTTAGTGCCAAAGAACAAGAGAATAATAGTTGTAATTGCAATAGCATTGCTTGCTCTGTATGGGTTGAAAGGAGGTCTAGACATAATAAAAGCAAAGTCAACAAGCTATATAGGATTGAGGGATGTGGGAGAGTACCTGTCAAACGTTGATCACGAGATATATGCAGGATCTAGAAGGGCGATAAGGCTATTCTCTGGCAAGGAGTACTTTGAGTACGGTGGGAATTTAAAGAAGCTTCCAGAAAGTTTCGATAAATTCCTGGAGGACACTGCAAATAAAACCGTATCGCTTGAGATAGATGTGTGGGAATATACTCAGCCATCCTGGGTGTATCCATTGAATCAAGAGAAGATAAATAACCTCATGGCAAATGGGTTTAACATTAGCTACACAGCTAACAGAGAGATAAACGGGCAGAAGGTTACAGTAGCCGCAGTGTTCACAAAAAGTTCTTGATAATTTGAGAAGCTGCACTAATGAGCCTGCCAGCTACAAACTCTTTTCCAAAAGGCTTACCATTAAGAATTGATTTTCTTGAGAGAGAATCTACCTCAAGGTAAGCCATACCAACCATAAAACTAGCATGTGCGTCGCTACCAGCAGAAGCAGGTTTATTAAACTCTGCTGCTAAATTCTGAGCACGGACATTTAAAAAGTGGGGGATTCTTGCATTGATTACCTCAACCATATCAACTTTTTTGACGTAAGAAAGCAGATCTTTATGCCTGTAGAATGGATGAGGCAAAACAACAAGTCCTCCTTGCGACTTTATATTGTCTATGACTGAAAAAACATCACCTGGCTTTATCTCATCCTTTATGAATAGAGCGAGGATATCACCTTTGTCTGTAGTTACTTCTTCACCGAGTATCAGTGGAATGTTAAACTCCTTGAATACCTCCTTAGCCTTGTACGCTCCTTTCATGGTATTGTGGTCGGTTATAGCAACTGCCATATTTTTCATCTTGGCAACCTTTGCTATAACACGTAAGTCTGTTAGGCAATCGTAAGAGTACTTAGTATGCACATGTAAGTCAACACGCATAGCATTTAAATACTGGGTACATTATAAAAAGTTAGTGCATGCCTTACGAGGTTATTTAGTTCGTTTCTTCAGAGAAATACTCTCCACTAGTTCTGTTATTTTACGTTCAATTTTCCTAGTAACCATATACACATAAAATACAACAATTAGGGTTACAGACACGCCAAGAATTGTTAATAAGTCCAGTACTCTATACATCCCCAACCAACTAACTACTGGAGAGAGTAGCGACGGCCAGATATCCACTACCAAAAAGGATAACCACACAAGCGTCCAAAATAGGAAATCATAAAGAGACACATGGTTCCTCTTAAACGATAGATACACATAATAAATAGCGAGAAATACAACAGGTATCATAAATATCTGAATCCAAAGCATTACATGTCACCTTCTACTAATTATATAGTTTCCCATTATAAGATAGTCAATTTCCGAATTTAAAAGTGTACGCAATGCATCAGACGGGCTATTTACTATAGGGAAACCATGCAAATTAAAAGAGGTATTCAATAGTCCACCTCTACCAGTTATCTTAGAATAGTTATATAATAATTCGTAGTACGACGGGTTCCATGTCTTCTTCACTACTTGAGGTCTAACTGTAAAATCGAATTGATGCATCGCTGCTATAAGATCTTTCCTAGCTAGCTTAGTTGACTGAAATGCTAAAATCATGTAAGGCGCGTAAGATGCGTTCACAAGGTATTCCTTATGCCAGCCATCAAGCATAGAAGGTGCAAATGGCATCCAAAAATCTCTTTTCTTAATAGCTCTATTAATCTTCTGCACATTAACTAAGTTAGAGGCATCAGCAAGTATAGAGCGATTACCGAGAGCTCTTGCTCCCCATTCCATTCTACCATTAAACCTAGCAACAATCTTCCCATCTGCTATTCTCCGGGCCGCTTCTCTTTCAGGTGACCTAGTACGAGTATATCTAACAAGTTTTGCGTACTTCTTGGACTCTAAGGTATTTTCAATCTGATCGCTAGAATATTCAGGACCAAGATAAATTGGGCCCAAAGGCTTGGGTCTCTTACCATACTTGACACTAGACACATATGCTAAAGATGTCAATGGGAGAGACTCGTCGCCGCAACTAGGAAACACAAACATATTCGGGAACTCATTTTTTATTTTCATATTGAGCTTAACATTCATAAAAACTCCACCAGACAATACGATATTATAGACCTTCTTTTTAGCAACCCAATAATTTATCCACGAGAGAACAACCTCTTCAAGCCTCTTCTGCAATCCATAAGCTATATTATCAAACCTTACCCCAAACATATCCCTTTTCAATATGTTCAAGAAAGATAAACCATAACCCCCAGAAGTATTAATTATGGATCCATTTCTGTGTGTAAAGTATTTACTAAATTTCTTATAGGCTTGTTCTCCATATTTCTTAGAAGCATACGGTGCCAGCCCCATTACTTTGTACTCGTGTTCTAACGGTTTCATTCCTAGATATTGCGTAACTCTTGTGTACATCTCACCAATAGAGTGATATGAATTAATTTTCTTTAGGAGCTGGAGATTATCACCTTCAGCATAATAGACTGTACCCGATAAGCCATCACCAGAACCATCAAGTGTAAAGACAAGAGCTTTGTCAAAAGGAGAAAAATAATATGCCGAGGCGTGTGACAAGTGATGATCCAAGGTGTATGGTTCTACCTTGAAACCCATCTCCTTAATTTGCTCATTGTATGAACTCATGTCTTTCCTTGTTAAAGCTCTATACATTTTAAGAGCAAAATCACTGTCACGAATACGAGAGGGTATGTAAGGAGAGAACCTAAAGACGTATCTCCTAAGTTTGTTCGTTCCAGTTAATTTAAGATCTTCACCTAATAATGGTTTAGAAAGTGTAGGTAGCACTATCTCATCAACATCCTCTGGTGCTATCTTCGCCTCGTTCAAGACATAGTTAATAGCATTAACTGGCATGCCCTCTTGACACTTTTTTCTCGTAAATCTCTCCTCACTGGCAGCAGCTAACAACTCATTATTCCTAAATAATGCAGCAGTAGAAGTGTGCCCATCATGTATTGAAAGCAGATACATGCAAAACTAATCAGTTTGACGCTTTATAAAGTTAACTATCCTGTACAATATGAGCTTAAAACCAATAACCATACCTGTAAACAGGTTTGTTCCTTTGGTTGCATCATTATATATTGTAGGGATTGAAACTAATTTTACTTTCAATCCGCTAGCTGCAGCCTTAGCTAACATCTCAAACTCAACAAAGTAATCGTTAGATTTCCAGTTTGGTACTTTGTTTGCCCGTATAAGTCTGTACCCAGACTGTGTATCAGGTACATCAATCTTATAGAGCAACTTAAATAGGCTCGATAATAACATGTTACCAATCCTAAATAGGAAAGGCATCTCCCCAGAATAAACTCTACAACCAATAACCATATCAGCGCCACGAATAGATTCCAACATCTTTGGTATAAAAGAAGGATCATGCTGAAGATCTGCATCTATAAAAACAATGTAATCTG
>CAZCWL010000039.1:0-4588 GCA_964502435.1 Candidatus Woesearchaeota archaeon
GCTACTTAGGAAAAGCATTTAATAGATTATAGTTTATTCTGTTCATGGAAGTTGTATTTTTGGGTACAGGGTCTATGTTCCCCACAAAGGAGAGAAATCATACCTCTGTTTATCTATCATTTAGGGGTGAGCATGTACTATTTGATTGTGGGGAAGGGACACAAAGACAGTTGAGGATTATGGGGATCTCACCAACAAAAATTACGCGAGTGTTTTTAACCCATTGGCACGGTGATCATTCTCTTGGTTTAGCTGGTTTTATACAGTCAAATGCAGCTTCCCAACGCAATACACCACTCCATGTTTATGGTCCTCCTGGTACAAGGGATAGGGTTAATTCAATAATGAAAACTTATGTGTTCAAGTTGAATTATCCGCTATATGTGCATGATGTTGATGAAGGAGTGATATTCGAGAATGACTACATGTTTGTTAGTGCATTTAAAGTTAAGCACACTACTTCCACTCTCGGGTTTTGTTTGAAGGAGAAGGATAGAAGAAAGATAAATTTAGATTATACAAAGAAGTTTGGTTTGGTAAGGCATCCACTTCTTGGGAGGCTTCAAAAGGGTGAAGATATTGAGTACAAAGGCCATACTATCCGGGTTGAGGACGCAACTTATGTAGTACGTGGGAGAAAGATTTGCTATGTGGTAGATACTGTTTACTTTTCAGACCTGGTTAATTACGTGCAAGGGGCTGATTTACTAATATGTGAGTCTACTTACCTTAAAGAGGATGAACGGGAGGAGTATATGCATATGAGTGCTGAAGATGCTGCTAAACTTGCTAAGTCTTCTCAAGTTAAAAAGCTAATCTTAACACATTTTTCACAAAGGTACAAGGATGTGACTCCCCTTGTTGAAGAGGCCAAGAGAATCTTTAACAACGTGGAAGCTGCTCATGACTTTATGAAGATTGAGGTTTAAAGAATTCTTCTATTCTTTTTTCTGGTTCTTTTGTGACTATTGTTACCCAATGCTTTGGTAATAACTTAAAGTAATTTCTCCACACAAATCTTTCGTCTAGAAATACTACCACTCCTCTGTCTGTTTCACTTCTTATACATCTACCTGCTGCTTGTAGTGCTTTATTCATGGCAGGATAGAGATATCCATAACTCCAGCCCTTTTTGAACTTTTTATCGTAGTACTCTATTAGCATCTGTGTGTTTAGATCAGGTCTTTCTAGTGGTACACCAACTATTATTACTCCAACTAGTAGTTCTCCTGGTAAATCTATGCCCTCACTGAAATTTCCACTTGTTACACCAAGTAAGCATGCTCCCTCTTTTGATAATGATTTTAACCTCTCAAACAACTCAGATTTTTCCGACGAGCTCATGTTCTGCTGCTCAAGTATTACTTGCTTGCTACATTCTAAGTGTACGTAGACCTCGTCTCTGAGCTCGTAGCTTGGGAAAAATACAGCAACATTTCCGGGAATCTTACTCATTAGTGTCTCTAGCTTCTTTGCGATCGCTTTGTACTGTTCTTCACCTCTTTTTGAGTATCGAGTTGTAGTCTCTGGAACTATAAGGAATAATCCGTTTTCTCTTGGGAATGGATTTGGTAGATCAAGCATCTTCGTATCTCTAGGCAAACCTAAAATGTCTTTGTACATATCTAGTGGGGTTAGTGTTCCTGACATAAGAACAGCTGAGTGCACACTTTCGAATACTTCTTTTGTTACTGTTGATGGGTCTAAACATTTTAGATTTACAATGACTCTGTTCTTTTCTGACTTTACTGTGTAACCATAACCTTCTTCGCTTGTAGCCCATGCTTCTAGAAACTTTGCCACACCACCTATGAAGCTTCTCCTTTTTGTTTCTCTCACAAGCTTTGCCTGTGTTTGTAACTCATCAATCATAACGTCTATATCCATGTCTGTGTACTTTGAAATAGCATCAATTAAGTCTTGTTTTGCTATTCTCTTCTCCTTTCCTGACTTTAGATCTATGAATGCATTGTGGATAGCATTAAGTACATCTTGCACGACAGGATCCTTTGTTTCTTTGATAGCGTTCTCTATTGTAAACGTGCTGAGTTTTAAAGACATGGAGTCTCTAACTCTTGCAGGTAAGCTATGTGCTTCATCGATTATCAGTATTATGTCGTGCAGCTGTTTCTTTATTTTGGTAAGCAAACTGTGTCTTATTATCGGATTAAAGATGTGTAAATAGTCTGCGACTATGAACTGTGATTTGGAAGCAAGAACGCTGTTTATCTCGTATGGACACATCTTGTACTCTCTACATGTTTCTGTTATTCTGTCTGCAGGGACTGGGCTTTCCTTTACTAGTTGCTTAATCAAGTTCAGCGCTTTCTCTCTTAGGTCCGCTGCTCTGACATTGTTATAGTATTCACATGCTTCCCTTTCTCGTAGTGAAAGACAGAAGTCTATGAACTCGGCAGTGCTCATGTCTTCAACAGGGTAAAGACACATCCACTTTTTCCCTATAAAATCAGCTGCTACTATGTCTACTTTGAATTTGTCCTTTATTCTTGCTATGGTCTCCAGTGCAATTTTGTGTTGCATATGCTTTGACGTAAGAAACATTACGGTTTTATTGTTGCGAAGAGCGTACGTTATGGCTGGTGATATAGTAGCAGCACTTTTGCCTATACCTGTTGGAGCATTAACTAAAAGATGTGTTTGCGATTCCAAAGCATTATTAACATAATCTATAAGTGTGCCTTGTGTCTTCCTTAATCTTTCAAACGGAAAAAATACTTTCATAGAATTTAGACGATTAAGTGGTTTATAAAGTTTAGCAGTTTATCATGCCGCTTCTTTTTGTATGTCTATTTTATAATGTATTCCCATTTTACTTGCTGCCTTTCTCAATGCCTCTTTTGCAACGTCTACAGCCCCTTCAGGTACAGATACAAACATAAGCTCTTTCCCTTCTTTTATTATAGCCGCAGAACTTTTTGGCTTACCAAAGGCATGACTCATACCTGTCTGGTAACGGTCAGCACCAGCACCTGCTGCTAATGGATTTTCTCTTATTACATGGTGTGGATACATCTTGATTTTGAAGTAGAAACCCTTATTACCTAACTTTTTTACGAGGTACCTGTTTGCAGCAACCCTTGCTGCCTCTATTGCATTGTGTCTTACAAGTCTTGCTGTTTGGGATATAAGTGCTACTTTGTATCCAAATGATTTGCCCTTCTCTCCCATGTCAAAGTGTACAACTTTTATTCCTGGAACACCCTTTATGAATGACCTTTCTCTGTACTTTGATTTACGTGTGTACGGCTGTTTTATTTCCCTATATGCTCTACCTGGTCTTAATTTTGCCATAGTGTAGTGTAAGAATTGTCCAGTTTATAAAACTTTTGTTTTTTACTGTGTAAATATCTTATGTCTGTCTTTGTCTTGGAGTTCCTCTATGATCCTTTTTATTATTACTTTCTTTACATCAGGTATAAGTTTTACTCTCTGCTTTATGTCTTCAAATGATTTAAATGGAGCAGATTCTCTTTCCTTTATTAGATCCCACATATGCTTTCTACCTATGCCTGGTAGAACCTCGAATTCGTGTAATCGTGATGTTATACCCTTTGCTTCATTGAAGAATCTTACAAACTGATCCTCCTTTTGACTGACTAGTTTCTCCACTACGCTCTCTAATTCACTCTTAGCCATGTTTGTGAGTTTGTCATATCTTATCCTGCCAAGTATGTGGTGTACTTTTTCTCTCTTTCCAGGACCTATGTAAACTTCTTCTCCTGGCTTTAAGAACACTCCTTTTTTTGGGGTTACTTCCAGTAAGGTAAACATCTCTTTACCTATAACCTGGGCTATTGGTTGTGGTTTACCTTCATTTATGTGCCCGTGGGGAAGGAAGTCTAGTACTATAACATACTCTTCCTTCTTTATGTTCTTGATCATTCACCAACCCCCTACATATACTTTTGTATAATATTCATGATCTTGGATATCTCTTCTTTCTTGAAGCTCAGCTTCGTCATTTGGAGTATTAATTTTAGCATTTCTTCATCTTGGGGGGCAATGTCAATGATTTTTGTTATCACTTCGTCTGTTAACCTTCTATCTTCTAGCGATTGTAACTCGTCTTTAAGGTCCTGAGCTTTTTTCACCGTGAACTTTGAAAATCGGTTAGCATAGGCTTTTGTTGTCTTTTCCTCTACCACCATGTCTTTTTTTCCCTTTAATAACTCTTTTACCTCTGGAATAGTTATGTACCTTTCTTCCACAATCTCAAAGTCTTTCATTATATCACCTTTTTAAGATGGACAGCTGGCATTATCAACGTTTTTTCTTTCTTTATGTCTTTAATTCTCACGAGGTATGCCTTGCCTCTTGTTCCGATTATCTCACCTATCCTGCCTATGAACCTACCATGAGGCAATGCTTTTTGGTATGCTGGGTCTGGCTTAATCACTACTTTGTCTCCTAGTGAAAATACTTGTAGGTACTTTTGTACATTTAATTTGCCTCGCTCTCTCACGTTCTTCCTAAGCTTTTTTCTTGTTCTTCGCCTTGGACCTTTAGACGCCTTTACCATAACCACCACTATTCTTGTGTAGTTCAATTAATCTTAGACCAAATTCTG
>CAZCWL010000040.1:0-4579 GCA_964502435.1 Candidatus Woesearchaeota archaeon
CTACACTGCTTACAATTTTGAGTTGGAGAGCTGCTCAGATTATTGTTACAGTTGTATAAGTGAAGACGCATCTATTAATGAATCAACAGAGTGTGCGTATGAACAGGGTGTTATATCGTCTGTTGATTACTACGTGGTTGACATTGCTTCTGATGGACAGTCTGTTAGGTACAAAGAAGCAAACACAGTATGTAGTTACATCTACAGGCAGTGGGATTGTTGGGTTAATGAATCCAACGCTAATGCTACTTACTGTAATGTTACAACTTCGTGCTATGGTAGAGCTGTAACAGAAAAGCCATTTATAATAACAAATGTAACTGAGGAGCAACCAACCCCTCAACCTCAACCACAACCTCAACCAACCCCTCAACCTCAACCACAACCTCAACCACAGCCAGAACCAGCCCCTGGGGCAAATGAGTCAGTAGGACAGACTCAGCTTGCAGTAGAAATTGATCCAATTAATGATACAGTTTCTGGAGAACAAGGCACATACATACCAGCATTATTCAATATTACTAACATAGGTAATGTCAATGTAACCAACATAACTTTAGTTCCTATCATGCCAGCACAAAACTGGATTTATAAGAACGCTACAGTTGATTTTCTAGCTGTGAATCAAACAGTTAATAGAACCATATTTGTCCAACCACCATACGATGCAGAGGGTAGGTACATTATCCCTGTGCAGGCAATAAGGGGAAATCTAACATTGGATATGGATTACTTCTGGATTGATGTTCTTGTTGCTGCTAACCGAACAAGATTACAAGTAATTGAGATACCCCCCATCGTGACAATGAAGACAAATTCTTCTACTGTTGTTCCTGTACTTTTAAAGAACGTTGGTAGATTAAATCTTACTAATATAACTATGCGTATAGAGAATGGAGAACAGTGTATACAAAACTATGAGTTTAATAAGGTACCTACAATAGAGCCGAACGCGACAGCTGACATGAACATTATGCTGCACAGTAGAGAATTTCCAGCGACGTGTAATACTACTTTTATCTTCTGGTCTCAGGAAGGAGCTTATGCTTTTGCGGACGTACAGATTATTGTTGTTCCCCCGATTCTACTTAGAGTTATGCCAAGGATACCTCTCTTATTGCTGGCACTTATGATAATAGAGATTCTGTTTATCACAATTCATAAGATTAGGCCAGAGAGCAAGACATTTCTTATATTAACGTACTTAATGTTCCTAGTTGTGGTTGCTCTGTTTTCTTACGTTCTTTTGTGGTACTTTGGATATGTTCAACTGTTTTGAAGAGGGTGTAGATGAAAAGTATCATCAACACTACTGATATCAGTGGAGTTGTACTGTTCATCTCAAACATTGCTAAGGTGGTGTATACATCTCCTTTCGTTAGTGTTTGGAATGCGGGATCAAACATAAATCCTAACGCCTGAACGTGGAGAAGTGACTTCAAATGAGTGTGGTTTATTAGTTTTGCAGCTGCTAATGAAACAACACCAATAATTACTGTTATTATTGTTCCTGATAGCAGTATAAGAGCAGCTTGAGCCCTTGTAACACTCGAAAACAAGTCAATGTGACCGAATATGCCGTTCACTGTGTAATTTATATGCGTAATATGAGAAATGCCAAATATGTTTACTAATAGTACATGTGATAGTTCATGTATGATAGGGGACACTACCAATATTATTACTGCACCTAGTACAATATATGATAAGCTACCTAAGTACCCTTCTGGGTACATCCCTGATCACCTAATAATTGTCCACTTGGAAAGTTCGTCTATAACCTTTTCAACAAAACTTAATACCTTCCCAGCTTCCTCGTGTTGAATATTGTCTGTGTACTCCTCAAACGCCATCTTCTCAAAAAATTCAACTAGCTTGGTTTTTAAAGGTTCTGGTATATTCCTTTTTCTGATTTCGTCTGCTAGCTCGTAGTATGTTAATTCTCTTGGGATCGCCATTTTTATCTCAAGATAGTCATTTAAAATATTGGCAGCACCTATTATAACTCTTTTTGGATCCTCCATTTTTTGTATTCTCATGAGATTTTCAAGTGCTAATCTTCTCAACTTTTTCCTAGGATCCTCTTTTTTCTTGAACATCTTCATTAATCCTCTCTTCTTTGGTTTTGAAACCACTTTCTTCTTTCCTTTTGGCGTTTGAACTACCTGCATAATGCCAACTTCTTTCTTCAAGTCTATTAACTTCAGTTGCTCTTTCTCTGTTTTTGTCAGTTTTTCCTTCTCTGGCTTCTTCTTAGGTGGCTCATGAACTGTTGGCTTTTCTTCCTCTATCTTCTCAGTCTTTTCCTCTGTTTCGCTTTCGATACTCTCTTCTGCTTCTGGCAGCTCTTCTTTCTTAATGTTCTCATGTTTTACTGGTACTTCCCCTCTATCATCCTCAATAAACACCAGGTGGTTTCCTCTTCTTATTAATCCAAAGAATTTAGCTATAGGAATTTCTATCTCCTTGCTAGTGAATATTACAATGTCTTGCCCTCTTTTGACTATGGCAGATATGTCATCCAAGGGAATACGAATATTTTTCCTCCGTCTACGTTTGGTACGCTCTTTATTCTCTTTTTTACTGCTACTTCTCTGTTTCTTCATAACCATTTTTATCACTAATTATTTTTAATAGTTTCCTAAGGTATAATTTTATACTTTGTAACTTCTAGTCCCCACTCTAGTATCAGTAGGAGTACAGCTCCCATCATGATGTAGAATGTTGGCTCGAGAGTTGTTGTCTTCCTTTGTATTGTTGATTTGAATATCTCTTGTAGTGAAGTAGTGTTCTCTGCCCTGTTGTATTCTCCTCCTGTTTCGTTTGCGATCGTTATTAGTGTTACTTCGTCTAATGTTGGAGGAATAGCGTATGTTGCATTTTTTCCGTAGAGGCTAGATGGCAGTGTTACATTTATAGTAACGTTGCTGCCCATACCTATAGTGTAAACTGTTATGTTATTTCGCTTTATGGCAGGTAATGTTTCATTAATCGGTGTGCCTGCATTGTTTTGCCCGTCTGTTATAAGGATTATTATTCTTGTGGTATTTCTCCCTGTAAACAATGTTGTCGCTCCTATTAAGGCGTCTCCTATGGCTGTCCCAGCAGGTGGCTCAATAGTGATATTTTCCACTATGTGTAATAATTTTTCCTTGTCACTGGTAACACTTGATTTGACATGTGCCTCCCCTGAAAAGGTTATTAATCCTATGTTTGCATGCACGTCCTCTATGAATGATGACACAACTTGCTTTGCTGCTTCTATTCTGTTAGGATAAAAGTCAGGAGCGGTCATACTTGATGAGGTGTCAAGTGCTATGACGTACTCTGCTTCAGAGACATCTTGCTCATATATCAATTTTGGATCAGACAATCCAATTATCATAAGAGTCACAGCTAAAATTCTTAGTATCATTGGTATTATATCTGGTTGTATAAGCTTTCTGCCTATTACTTTTTCTAGTGTGGTGAAATTTCCAAATCTGAGCGCTCTTTTTGCTGCGGCTTTTCGTGATGTGATGTCAAGTATTACTATCATACCTACTAGTATCACAAGCAGATTTATGTATTCATTTGAAAACACTAATTTCATATCAACTCACTTATCTCTAAGTACTTCACTAATGGATCTACAAACTCTTGGTTTGTGTAGATCTTTACAAATCCAGCCTTGCTCTCCAGAAATGCCCGTTCGATCATCTTCTCTTGCTTCTCTGCCTCTTTTTCGAATTCTTCTCTCTTCTTATCAACGTTTACAGTTTTTACTCTGTTCTCATATGGGCTAGAGAATCTTATGTAGCCAACACCTGTTGGCCAATATCTTTCTCTGACATCTCTTATCATAATCCCAATGACTCTATCAAATTTGGCAGCAGCCATCTTAAGTGCATCTGACCATTTTTCGTCTAGGTCTATAAAATCAGATATTATAAACAAGGCTGTTTTGCTTCTGAGATTGTTCGTCATAATCTCTATAGCCTTTGACATGTTACATTTATTCCCCCAGTTGTCTGGGTTTACCATAAGGCTTAGTATATGATAGTACTGTGCTAAGTCTTGGTTTGGCTCTAGGAATTCAACTAACTTGTCATTGAACATCACAAATCCAACGTTGTCTCCTGTTTCTATACCAGCAAATGCAAGACACCCCGCTACTATTGATGCGTACTCGCTTTTCAGTTTATCCTGTGTGCCAAAAACCATTGATGCGGAACTATCTAATGCTACTACAATATCTAAGTCTCTTTCTTCTTCATACTGTTTCACGTAAAGCCTCTGTGTTCTTAAGCTAGCCTTCCAATCAATTTTCGATGCATCATCTTGTCCTGGTGCATACTCTTTTAATCCAGCAAATTCTATGCCAGTACCTCTAAATAGTATCTTGTACTTTAGTAGAAACTCAAATGTCTCTATAAGCCTTTTTACGTGCGAGTCAACTTCGTCCATGAGTTCATCAACCGTTGCCATTATATCACCGGTACACGCTCTATAATTTTTCTTATTATATCATCGACTTGGACATCCTTAGCCTTACCTTCATACGTTAATAATATCCTATGCCTCAACACATCATAAGCAA
>CAZCWL010000041.1:0-4479 GCA_964502435.1 Candidatus Woesearchaeota archaeon
ATTAATCTTCTCATAAGGTTTTTAAACCGAAACTTCTATTATTTTCTATAAGCAGGGGTAGCCAAGTGGTCAAAGGCGCAGGACTTAAGATCCTGTGGCTTAGTGCCTTCGTGGGTTCGAATCCCACCCCCTGCATGCTCGGGTAGCCAAGTGGTTACGGCGGGTGGCTCGAGACCACCTGGGCTTTTGCCCGCGCAGGTTCGAATCCTGCCCCGAGCGTCTATGATGGATGATGTGCTAAAATCTAAGAAGTATAAGAATCTAGACCCAGAAGTAATAGCAGATGTGATAAGTAAGTATAATGTCTCTGCTAGTGATAAGAGAACTAGAGAGTACCGACAAGCATTAAAAGCTGTTAAACGCGAATTACATAAGATATACGCCATGTACAATGTTAATCATAAGTTGATAGAACGAAAGTTGTCTTCATTTCTTAGTGGGGACTCCTCTGCCGTTTTTGACATCCTCAACTCTCATGTTTCCACTAGGGAGAGAATTCCCTATTATAGAGAGTTTTGGGATTTTGTTCTTAGTTACAAACCAAGAACAATAACAGATTTAGCGTGTGGGTTAAATCCTTTCTCCTTGGCTTTGATTAAACCTTCTTTTGAGTACACAGCAGTTGATGTTGATAAGAAACTCATTGGACTAATTGATAAGTTCTTGTCTGGAATTAATATTGAACATTCTGTTAGAACTGAAAATATTCTAAGTCACTACTACAAGTCAGATGTAATCCTGCTGTTGAAATCTTTAACCATTCTCTACAAGCAGGATAGTAATGTTTTTAACTGGTTAAAGAGTTTACGTGGTAAGGTGATAGTTTCGCTTCCAACAAGGTCCTTAGTATCAAGGAAACCATTGGATAACAGCTGGATTGAAGAGAAAATAGACTTTGTTGAGAAGATTAGCTTTCCAGGAGAGGATGTTTATGTACTTGCGTAATGTCACTTTGTATATCATAGCACTAATGTTTTTCACTACTATCCTAGCTATGGCTTTTCCAGAATTAAACTATGTCTTGGCTATGTCAAGGTCTTCATGGTACGAGCCATGGAGGTGGGTTACTTCATTGTTCTTACATTTTGGTTTTGCTCATTTGTTTTTTAACACATTTGCTTTACTGATGTTTGGATTATTAGTAGAACATAGAATAGGACTTAAACGCTATTTGATACTGTTCTTTGGCTCTGGATTTTTAGGCAATGTGGGCTTTCTATTATTTTCAAGTGGTGGTATTGGTGCTGGAGCATCTGGAGCTATATTTGGCATACTTGGTGTTGCTACTGTGTTATTCCCTGATATGGTCGTATTCATGAATTTTATTCCAATGCCAATGAGAGTTGCTGGTCCTCTCATGGCTGTGTTAGAATTTTTACTAATGCTTGGGTTGCCTGATGGGATTGGTCATTCTGCTCATCTATTTGGGTTTGTGTTTGGCTATCTTTACGCTAAGAAATTAAGAAGACCTGTTTACACATACATGATATAATCAGTATAAGTTACCTCTGGAAGTTGCTTTTTTAACTCTCCACCGTCTATCACTGTTACACCTAAAGTGTCTGTACAGTATATATCAATCCCATTTTTCCGTTCTATAGCCAACATTATACCTGGCAAAACCTCAGCCTCTATATCGTAATGTTTAGTTTCAGGAGAATGTTTTCCTTCTAATATCACTACGAGAGTGTCACTGTTTGTGTACATCTCTAGTCTTTTTCTTGGTTTTATTATAGTCGTTATTTTGACAATGCCTTGATCTGCATCGTAGCCCCAAATGTCAATAATAGGGTTACGTGCTGTTATTTTCATACCTTTACGTATACCAATTAGGCTTTTATCTGTTGGACGAATGTATTTTGAGTTCTTTAGTACTGTCTCCAGAGTTATTGTTCTCCAATTTTTCATAGGTCTGTTAGTTTTTTCAGTTATAAAACTTTTATCATAAAGCTTTTAAGTTATGTATAAGGAGTAATTGTTAAAGCCCCGTCGTCTAGTGGTCAAGGATGGGAGGCTCTGGACCTCCAGACCGCGGTTCGAATCCGCGCGGGGCTATCTCATTATTGCGATGCTTGCTGTTGTTAGTGTTATTCCTATAGCCTTTATAGGGGTTATGACCTCTGAGAAGATAAATACACCAACTATTAACGTGAGGATCACGATAATAGAACTAGTGATGGCGTTAACGATTGCTGCTTTTTCTTCGTACAGAGCCCTCTGACCGAGGTACATGGCTGCAAGGTTGATAACAGCACCAGCACCAAAGTAAAGCCAACCTTCTAGTGTTGGATGAGTAAAGATATTCCCATACAATGTGCTAATTTTCATGAATATACCTGTTACAGTAAAAAGTACCGCAGATATAACCGCATACTTTATTCTCATCCTATCATCACCATTGTTAAACCAATAGTGATAAGCACTATACTGATAATCTGTCTGATGTTTAACTTGTCACTGGTTAGAACTGATTCTAGTACCATTGTTATTATTATGTTTGACGTCATAATAACCTGAACTACGTAAAGATAAGTCTTATTTATAGCGAGGTAGTTGAGTAATCCGCCAACACCACCTAAAAGTATCCCTACTAACCATATTCTGTTTCTTATCGCCTTTCTAATTGAGAAATACTTTAACTTTTTTAGTCCTAACCTTTGTACTACTGCTGCAATAGACAACGTTAATGCGCTTGATAATGCTAAAAACTCACCTATCATTTTACCACTCTTACATCTATGTTCTTGTAGTTTGGAGTTCCTGTTTCAAAGTCAAATTCTAGAGGGACTATAGTATTTATGATCATCTCTTCGTAGTGGAATGGAGCAAGAATAACCTTCCTTGCCGTGTCTCCAATCCTCATTTTCACTTCTAATTCTCCAGCTTCTGAGACAAGTTTTACCTTGTCTCCGTCTTTTATTCCTAGTGATTCTGCATCCAGTTTGTTCATGATGCAGAATGGTCCTGTGCTAGCTTGGTTTAGTGTTTTACTGCGTCTGCTCATTTCTCCTGTACAGAATTGGTTTGGTTCCCTTACTGTTATCAGCGTGAATGGGTAATCCTTGTCCTTTTCTTCTTCTAACCCAACAAATGGTACTAAATTGTATCTTTCGAATTTCTTTGATTTGTCAGCGTAACCATCTTTTATATTCTTGTACGCTGGAACCACTTCTGTGATCTCCTTGAATATCTGTTCTTCTGATTCATACCCGAACTTATGCCCAAACCGTTCTGCTACCTCTTGGTATATTAGCCAGTCTGGTTTTGATTCGTACATTGGAGGAATAATTCTGTTAAGTTTTTGTACTTTTCTTTCAGCGTTTGTAAATGTTCCTTCCTTTTCAAAGCTTGTACACGATGGAAGCACAACATCAGCTACTTCCATCATCTTGTTTGTGAATTTTCCTTGGTATATGACGAACATATCTTCTAACGCTTTTCTTACGTTGTTTGCATCTGGTAGTGAGACTAGTGGATTTGAGTCATTTATCCATACTGCTTTAACAGGGTTGATCAGTATTGCTTCTACGTAGAATCTGCCTTTCTCTTTTGGTAGTTTTGTGTTCCATCTCTTTTCTAGGTCAAACACTGTTGAAAAGTCCCCCGATGGTAGACTGTCAGGGTTGCATCCTACGTCATTTACTCCTTGGATATTTGCTTTTCCTCTTATAGGAAATGCAATACCTTTCTTGAATAGTACTAGGTTTAGTATTGAGAATACGTTGTTTATCCCATGTTCATGTTGAGTTGTGCCCATACCATAAGTGATTACAAGTTTTTTTGACGATTTTACTTGATTAACTAACCAGTCGAACTCTTCTTCTGTTAGGTTGCAGTATCTCATTGCTATCTCTTTTTTGTAAGATTTTAGCACTGTGTCCATTGGAGTGCCATTCGGTTCCCACATTGCTGATAGTATTGAACTAAATAGTATATATATTGTACCTGGACTTACCTCAAAATAGTGGTCAACCAACTTTGCTGTGTGGTTTTTAAAAGGGTTGATAAGAATCTTCTTTGCTTTTGTTTTGAGTATTGTGCTCATAAATCTTGGATGGTCACTGTAAGGGTCTGTTCCAACAATGATTATAAGATCACTGTCTAGAATGTCATCGTACTTGTTTATCACAGCCCCAATACCATATGTTTTGGAGAATGCGTAACACGTAGCAGCATGACAGATTCTTGCTGAGGAATCGATATTATTTGATTTGAATACTTGTCTTGCTAATCTTTGGAATACGTAGTTATCTTCGTTTGTGTTAAGTCCTGATGCAATAAATAGTATCTCTTCTCCATTAAGACCATTCAAGTTTTTGTATATGTGTTCGTATGCTTCTTCCCAGGATACCTCTTTTAATTCACCATTTACTCTTATCATTGGCTTCTTTATTCGGTCTTTGTCTATTGGCTCTAGTGATGACAATCCTTTTATACATGCAAAGTCTACTGGTTTAATTTGCATGTTTTTAACTTCTA
>CAZCWL010000042.1:0-4209 GCA_964502435.1 Candidatus Woesearchaeota archaeon
GCAACGTTTATTGGAGGTGTTCTGCCTGTATCACCGTTTTTGTTCTTTCCTGTCAAGACGGCTGTACCTTATCTGATACCATTAACCACTATCTCTCTTTTTGTTCTTGGGTGGTTAGTAGCCAAGGAGACAAGGGAGAATCCGATTGCTTTGTCTATTAAATCTGCAATAATTGGTCTATCCGCTTTCACCATAACATATTTAATAACCAAAAGCTTCCCTATTTAAATGATGGATAGGCACATTATATGTGGTGGTGGGAGGTTAGGTTCTAGAATTGCTGCTTTATTTCAGAAGAGTAAGGTGGACTATGTTGTTGTAGAGAGGGACATGAAAGTGTTCCAATCATTAAAGGAGCTTGGTCATCCTGTTGTTAGAGGGGATGCTCTGCAGGAGGAATCTCTTATCAGGGCTGGCGTGAAGGACGCTAAGTGGGTTATAGCAACACTTCGTTCTGATGCAGACAATCTTTACATTGTGTTTAAAGCTAAGGAGCTTAATCCTGCTGTTAAAACTGCTGTTAGAGTCGGTGATGAAGAATCTTTAGAGAGTTTCTATAAGGCAGGTGTTGATCTTATTGTTATGCCAGAGATTGTCAGCGGTACTCACCTTGCAAAAACAATACTTCAGACAGATAAAATAGAGAGTGTTGAGAATGTCATAAGAAACATATACCGTGGTGGTTCTGATGATAAATCCAAGTCAGCTTAAGAAACTGGCGAAGATGCTGAACACAAAAGAGATGGATGTGAAGAAGGTAATCTTTGCCATGAGAGATGGGTCAAGGAAGGTAATAGACAATCCTAGTGTCTCAAGTGTTGATCTTATGGGGCAAAGAATGTACCAGGTTATTGGTGATCTAAAGGATGAAGTGTCTGATGAAGACATACAACTTGTCATGGAGAAATCTGGATGTGATGAAGAAACTGCAAGAAAAGCGTTATTAGAAGCTAAGGGAGACATAGCACGTGCTATTTTAATTGTTAGGGGGTGAGAGGATGATAGACGTAATCTGCCATGCTACTGTTAAAATAGAAGACCCTTCTGGGATCATTATTGTAACTGACCCATACCAGGGTGATAAGTGTGGGGGTAAACTATCCGGAATAAAAGCAGATATAATACTTGTGTCTCATGAACATTACGACCATTTTGATAAAGCAGCTATATCTTCTGTGTCTAGGGAAGGTACGATCGTCATTGGGCCGGGCAGTGTGTCCTCTGTTGCTAGCAAGGTTGTAAAGCCTGGAGACGAAATAGAAGTTTCCGGAATAAAGATCAAAGCTGTTTATGCATACAACAGGAACAAATTCAGACCAGATGGCAAACCTTTCCACCCAAAAGATGATAACTATTTAGGATATGTTATAACCTTAACTGATGGCACAAGAGTTTACTTTGCTGGCGATACTGACGTCATCCCTGAGATGAAAGAATTAGGTAATATAACAGTGGCATTGCTTCCTATGTCAGGGACTTATGTTATGGATCCAGAAGAGGCAATTGAAGCTGCGTTGATCATAAAGCCAAAAGTAGTTATACCCATGCACGAGTTTAATCAGGATAAATCAAAGTTTGTTGAGCAAGCTAAGCAAAGAGGTTTGAATGCTGCGTTGTCTTATTAGCTTGTATATCAGAAACTTTTTAAACGTAATTTTCTTTTATTCTTTTGTGCCCCGATAGTCTAGTGGCCTAGGATGCGGGACTGTCGATCCCGCGACCCGGGTTCAAATCCCGGTCGGGGCGTCATCAACCTTACACAGTTATTATGAGTAAAACTTTAATACCTACTACCCTGTAGAAGTTTCATGCTAATAGGTATTGTTGGTAAAGCAAATGTTGGGAAATCAACTTTTTTTAAGGCAGCTACACTCTCAGACGTACTTATAGCTAATTACCCCTTTGCTACTATAGAACCAAATGAAGGTATAGGCTATGTTAGACATGAGTGCGCAGAAAAATTTTTTGGCGTGAAGTGCAACCCTCGTTACGGCTACTGTTTAGACGGTAACAGATTCATTCCTGTTAAACTGCTTGATGTTGCTGGGTTAGTACCTGGTGCTCATCTAGGAAAAGGACTTGGTAATCAATTTTTGAATGACTTGGCACCAGCAGACATTTTGATTCATGTTGTCGATGCTTCAGGCTCTACAAACGAGAAAGGAGAACCTGTTGAGCCAGGAACAAGAGATCCTGTGGATGATGTCTTATTTCTTGAGCATGAGCTAGATATGTGGTATTATTCCATCATGAAGAAGGTTTGGTCGAAACTCACTAGGATGATTGAGATGGAACATGCAGAACCTGAAAAAAAGATATACGAACAGTTCTCTGGTTTAAAGATTAAAGTAGACCATGTGAAAAAAGCTTTACAATCTGTAGACAAGCCTATTAGGGAATGGACTGATGATGACTTGCTGTCTTTTGCTTCGATTCTAAGAAGAGTGTCAAAGCCAATAATTATTGCTGCTAACAAGTGTGATCTGCCTACTGCAAAAGATAACATCGAATCTATGAGGAAGAGGTTTCCTGACCATGTTATAATCCCTGTTTCTGCAGAGTCAGAGTTAGCACTTAAAGAAGCGTCTAGAAAGGGTTTAATTGATTACATACCTGGTGATCCTGATTTTAAGATCGTAAAGCCAACTGAACTCAGCGATAAGCAGATGAAGGCTCTTGATTTTATAAAGAAAAATGTGCTTGCGGTTTATAGTTCTACTGGTGTCCAACAATGTTTAGACACTGCTGTGTTTGATATTCTCAAATACATTGTTGTTTTCCCTGGTGGAATGCACAAATTAGAAGACTCCGAAGGTAGGATCTTACCGGACGCGTTTTTGATGCCTCCTGGATCAACGGTTATAGACTTTGCTGCTAAGATTCACCAAGATTTTGTTGAGAAGTTTATAAAAGCTTACGATGTGAAGACAAAAAAGCCAGTTGGTAAGGACCATCCACTTAAGGATGGTGATGTTATAGAGTTCGTTATACGGAAGTAATAAGCTTTTTAAGGTACAACATTTTTATTATAATTATGTTCTTCCATCACCACATCATTGGCCAAAAAACATTAGCGAGGAGAGAAATATACCTTGTTAACTCGCTTAGGTCCTTTGCCTTGAGCTTAGTTGGGTTATTTATCCCTGTTTATCTTTTGAATGTTGGTTTCTCACTGTTTTATGTGCTCTTCTTTTTAGTAGTCTCGTCTTTAACTGTTGTATTAAGTGGTGTTGGTGTTGCTTACCTTTCTGCAAACATAGGATTTAAAAGGACAATAATGATAAGTAGTATCTTTTCTGTGTTGGAGCTTGTGGGATTAGTGTTTATCGAACCATTTATGCTAATTCCTCTCGCTGTACTCGATGGATTGTCTGTTGTCTTCTTCTGGACGCCCCTCTCTGCTATGTTTGCTGTAGCTAGTGATCCAAAGAAGGAGGCAGAGCAGACAAGTTATCTACTCATTTTACCAAGTTTGCTATCCTCTGCTGCTCCATTTATTGGTGGTGTGATAATAACCTTGCTAGGGTTTGATTTACTTTACATGATTGCTGTATTGATTTTGATAGCTGGAACTTCTATTATGTTCATCGGGAAGGATTACAAAGAGAGACAACCTAAGTTAAAATTTGTGTGGTCTAGAAAGACTGTTAGGTTTGCTCCGTATTTCTTTCTCCAAGGGATAATGTTTAGATCCTTAAGTGTGCTAGTACCACTTTATTTTTATTTGATGGTCTTGAATTATGAGGACTTAGGTTCATTGGGAACTCTTATGTCTGTTGGTGGAGTGTTGTTTAGTTACATAGTTGGCAAGCTTTCGGATAGGTTAGGTTATGCTAAGGTTGTTAAAGTTGGAGCTGTGGTCATAGCTGGATTGTGGTTCTTGTTGACAATAGCTTCTGCATCGATAGATGTTGCTCTGGTGTCTTCATTGTTAAGTACAGTGTTTGTTATGAACTCTATCCCTGTGTTTGCTGTTGTTTCCAAACATCCAGGGAAACATCCAGCGGAGTTTATGGCTTTTAGGAGTATGATGATTAACTTAGGTAAGTTAACAGCTGTCCTCTACTTGGTGTTCACAGGCAATTTTAGGCATTTGTTCATCCTGTCTGCTATAGTTTCATTGTTATTCCTCGCATTTAAAGAGTAATGTATTTAAAATAAGGATTTTATTGCATTCTTAAGCTCCCGTCGTCTAGTCCGGTCAAGGAT
>CAZCWL010000043.1:0-2318 GCA_964502435.1 Candidatus Woesearchaeota archaeon
ATAAGTAGACCAACAGAAAAAGACGCTGCAACGTCTGTGATAATCGGACTATTGTGTGGAACAATAATAGTCCTTCTGCTGATAAAATATAACTTAATATCTGTGATAAAGGTATGGATATTTCTTGTTTTATGGTTTGTCTCCTCTGTCACGTTGAATTTATTTGTTGATGGCGCAGCAGTCATGTCCGCATTTTTTATAACATTCCTTGCTATGTTTGAACCTGAGATAATGAACATTGTACTGGTAATAGCATTGTCTGGGTTAACTGCTATAATTGCTCCTGTGTTCTCTACTAGTAGTGCGCTGCTGCTACTCGGAGCGATCAGTATCTACGATGTATACGCTGTGTTTGTTTCTAAACACATGTTGAAAATGGCAACCAAGCTAAGAAACATAATGGGATTTAACATCGGAAAACCAGGAACACAGTACGGGACAGGTAAAAGGGTTGGTGCGTTCTTAGGGAATGGAGACGTGGTCTTTGCCTCGATAATGTCTGCTGTGCTTGCTATTAAAAATATATACTTGGGCACACTGAACTTAGCACTAACCACGATAACAATACTATTAATGTTCATGTATATGAAAAGACCAATGCCTGCAATGCCATTCATAACTTTAGCAAGTGTACCTGCTGTCATTCTGTCTTTTGTATGATACCAGAAGCTCCAGAAGGATCGTAAACATGAACGTAATTGGACGGCACTTCTCTTAGCTGCTTACCAAACATAGACCTTACACGGTCTGCAAATGAAGGAACGTCCATAACACCAACAGGATGATCGATTTTAACACCACCTATTAGTACATCTGCATTCTTGGAAAGCACTACGACAGCATTGTCATCTAAAGAGAATTCAAAAGTTGATGGTGATGTTCCAAAACCAAGAACACTCTCTGAATGATAACCACAACTACACGACATAGAAACAACTATAACATCACCAGAATTAAGGTAGAACAGCCTTCTACTAACTAGTAGTTCCCTGCCGCACATCGGACACTTCATCATCCTTTTATTATATCCGCAAAGTCTGGAGCAGTAACAACATAGTTCTCATCTATACCCATAATCTTAGAGTTTGTTGCCCTGCAAGTTGCTTTTATCTTCTCTATAGCTCTCCTAAGCTCTGAAGGGTCCTTAGCTCTCAAAGGCTGCACCTTTATGAACGTTATTGAGTATCCTTCTCTCACTGCATTTAGTATTGGTTTAACGTCGTTATAATCAGACAGCACAAAGTACTTCACTAATATTCTTGCTGTCTTGTGCGGCAGTTCCTGAGAGTCAAGCTCCACATAGTCAGAGCTAACCTTTGAGACCTTCACTTTCTTCCCGAACATCGTTGAAAGCTTTTCCATGAAACTCATAAGCTAGCACCTCACATAATTATAAGTGTTCATCGTTTTTATTTATTGTGATTCTAGGGATGAGACCACATGCCAAACCAAAGTTCTAGCATGTGGAGGCATATTTGGATCTAAGCTTACCTCATCAAGCAACTGGATAGCTTTGTCAACCCTAACACTGAGTTCAACAGAATCATCCAAGAGGATGTCTTTAACACGGGATGTTGTCTCTCTTATATTACGTGGAACTCGTTTATCCTGGATAATCTGTTCTAATATTGCAAGTACTTCTTGCATGGTCCCACCTTCTTACTTTTCGAGTTCCTTATTAAGCTTGTCTAATTGTTTTTCTATTCTAGACAAGCGAAGATTGAGTATCTCTTGTTTATCTTTCAGCTTTGACATCAGCTCATCCTTGCTTTTCTTTACCATTATAGTGCCAACAATCTCATAAACATCGTCTTTTGTGCTCTTAAGTTCGTTAAGAGCATTTTCCACCTCTGCTAATTGCATCTGTACATTTTGCTTCTGCAGCATTAATGTTTGTATTTGCTGTTCAGTATTCATCTTGCATCAACCTCTCTAACAGTGTCCGGGCTCTTCTTAAACAGAAGTTTTGATCCGCAGTAAGGACACCTAACTCTCTTTTTTATGTCTGAAGGTTCCAGCTCTTTACCACAATTATAGCATACATACATCTTAATCACCAGGGTAGTAAGCTTTACCAGCCATCTTGTATCCACATCTTGAGCAAACATATATGCCTTTAGCCACACGTTTTAATGTCCTCTTTTTACAGCTAGGACAAACATGTTTTCCCATTTTAGATACTACCATTGAGTACCTTTTCTTAACCTTAACACCGTATCTAGGTCCAAATGTTTTAGCTTTGCTACTCATAGAGTATTGTTAAAACAACTGGCTTTTTAAATATTGTGGTTTCTGCAATAGAAATACTAATAAAATTA
>CAZCWL010000043.1:2418-4114 GCA_964502435.1 Candidatus Woesearchaeota archaeon
GACATAGTTGTTATTGGTCATCACCCAAAACAAGAATATAAGAAAGAGATCACATACATTAACACACACGATTACTATTCTGAATTAGTTAGGATATATGACCTAGAGAGATACCCGCCTATTATCTACCCACTCATGAAGATGAAAAAAGACAAGGTATCAGAGCGCATAGGAATTTTAGGATTGGTATCTTATGGCTTCATAGGGCTAGCAAGGATACTAAATCAAAATCTTGAAGGCCAGGATGTTGAAGGGAGTCTGACCACGTATGAGAAAATGGCTACAGAACTTCACTTAGTAAGTGCTTACAAGTGGAAAAATTTAAACAACGTCGTTGACACACTCACAAATGCAGAGAGTTGGGAGGATGTAAAAGCTCTAAGAAAGTTCCACAGTAGAAAGATGGACATAGATTACAGTAAAACGATCCACGAGGCAATACAATCACACATGGTTTTGGGGCGTGTCAATTACTTCAGAATTCCAAATTACTTCGATGGGATACAGCCATTCAAATGGGAACTAAGAAACCTCGTAAAAAGATTTTACAGACCAGAAGTAATCATATTTGCTCAAGTAAAAAACAGCACAACAAAAGTTTCGATTATTTCAGAGCATATAGATCTTGTCTCTTTACTAAAAAGAGCTATTGAGCCGTTAGGTATAGATAACTTTGGTGGACATGAAAAGTCAGCAGGCATAATCGCCCCGACAGAACTGATGCCTCAGGTTGTAGCTGCTATTGTTAAAGATGTCAACGGAAAAGAATGGGATAAATCACTTGAAGATGTATTAGCAAAGAAGGAAAACAATAGCAAACTAAGTGACTTTTAGGGCAGGGGGGTAAATCTTGCCATAAATTTTATCTAACAACTGATTAATATGATCCAACTCCCTTCTCATTGTATCTTTTATAATTATGTTTGATAAAGATGGCTCTTTAAAGTAATTAAGAGCAGTGCTGTATGCATTTCTACGATAACTTAACCAGTACTTACAAGATTGTACTGATGTTATAACAAGAGGCAAAACAAAATCTAAACTATCTAGAACTTCCAACTCTAGGTGGGTTAAAGGAGAAGGTGTGGAGAATATAACAACACCACTGTAGTCAAATCCTTTATAGTTATGTGCCAGCATTGAAGCCTTATGTGTAGCAATAAGTTGAAGTTTCCTCTCTGCTATAAGTTTTTGGCTCAAAGTTGATTTTATCTTAAGTTCAGCAGGGATGAATACCCCATCAGTTATGTAAAGTAAATCTGGGATTATACGCATCGTCCTCCTACGTGGTGAGCGGACTGAAGTGTACTTCGATTTATATCTGTGGTTTAGATACTTGTACACTAGTGCCGAGCTCACGCTATAATTTGGTTCGTCTAGATAATCATCCAAAGTCCTGCAGTTATGGGACTTAAAAACCTTAAAAACAGGAGATTTAATTGATTCAAAGGGAATCTTATAATCCCTAAGCATCTCTTGGAACTGGAGCTCTAACCGTTTAAGATGTCCTCTGTAGATGGGATAGAGAATGTAAGAGAGTTCCATATTAAGCAATGGATCATCAATAAATATTATTCTCTCCTCAGGGATCGAGTCTACAGAGTAGCGCTCAGACAGTTCTGTAAGAATCCTATTGAATAGATCCTCTTTATTCATGCGACACCAAAGTAAACTAATTTTTTAATTTTTTTGATAG
>CAZCWL010000044.1:0-4061 GCA_964502435.1 Candidatus Woesearchaeota archaeon
AAAAAACCAAAACGTTTATAAAAGAAGCGAGTTATGACTTTGTGCAATTTGATTGCACAAAGTTAAGAGGTGGTTTTATGGTGTACGAAAACGCTAAGAAACAGTTAGAGAAGGCATTCTCAATGCTGGATATTGATGATGATGTCAAAGAGATGATCTCTCATCCAAAAAGAATACTAGAAGTTTCTATCCCTGTTAAGATGGATGATGGAAGCACAAAAATCTTTACAGGATACAGGGTCCAGTACAATGATGCAAGAGGGCCCACAAAAGGAGGAATAAGGTTCCACCCAAATGTAACACTAGACGAAGTTAAAGCACTTGCTGCATGGATGACGTGGAAAACAGCTGTTGTAAACATTCCTTTTGGAGGAGCAAAAGGAGGAGTTGTAGTTAATCCAAAAGAGCTGTCAGAATCAGAACTAGAACGATTAAGCAGAGGATACATAAGATCAATATCAGACTTTATAGGACCAGACATTGACATACCTGCTCCAGATGTTTACACAAACCCAAAGATCATGGCTTGGATGATGGATGAGTATGAGAAAATCGTTGGGCACCACTCACCAGCAGTCATAACAGGAAAACCAATTTCAGTAGGTGGATCACTTGTTAGAGATGTTGCCACAGCATTGGGAGCATTCTACGTGATAGAAGAGTCGGTTAAACACTTTAAAATAAGTGACAAAACTATTGCCATACAAGGATTTGGGAATGCTGGGATGAATCTAGCAAAGATCCTCAAAGACAATGGATACAAGATCGTAGCAGTATCAGACTCAAAAGGTGGTGTGTATGACAAAAACGGGCTTGATATTGATAAGTTAATATCAGTTAAACAATCATCTGGCACAGTATCTGAGTACGATGCAGAAAAAGTATCTAACTCAGACTTGCTAGAGTTAGATGTTCCTATCCTAATACCTGCAGCGCTTGAAAACCAGATTACAGAGAAAAACGCAGACAGGATAAAAGCTAAACTTGTTGTTGAAGTAGCAAATGGTCCTGTCACGCCAGAAGCAGATAAGATACTGTACAGTAAAGGAATTAATGTTATACCAGATATCTTAGCTAATGCTGGAGGTGTCACTGTCAGCTACTTTGAGTGGGTGCAGAACAGAACTGGAGATTACTGGGATGAAGACACTGTGAAACAGAAATTAAAATCCATTATGAGAAAAGCTTTTTATGATGTGGCTTCAATTAATAATGTTGACATGAGAACTGCAGCCTATATGGTTGCAGTAAAAAGAGTTGCAGAAGCACAGAAAATGAGGTGGTAATATGGTAGAGGTACTAAATTCAGATAACTTCGAGAAGTTCATACTAAGTGCAGATAAGCCAGTTGTAGTGGACTTCTGGGCAGAGTGGTGTGGCCCATGTAAAATGCTAGCACCACTGTTTGAGAAGTTTGAGAAAGAGTGGGGAGACAAAGTAATATTTGCTAAACTGAATGTGGACGAGAATCAAGACTTAGCAAGCATATACTTTGTAACAGGCATACCAACACAGATCGTCTTCTACAAGGGAGAGGAAATAGGAAGAATGGTTGGTTATGCTCCTGAGAATTATCTAAGACCAAAACTAGCTGAAATCATAAGAAAGGCAGGTGTAGAAGTGCAATGAGAGATATGCTTGTTTTAGGTGGCGGACCAGCAGGAGTTACAGCAGCTATATATGCCCACAGGTTTGGCCTTGATGTGGCCATACTTACATTAGATATTGGTGGCCAACCTAACTTAACAACAGACATAGAGAACTACCCTGGGTTTCCAATCATAAAAGGCATAGATTTCTCCAAAAAACTCAAGGAACATCTTGAATACTTCAACATCCCTGTTGAGTATAAGGAAGTTCAAGGCATTGAGAAGAAGGATGGGTACTTTGTGGTTAAAACAAGCGACGGAGACTACGAAGCAAAAACAGTTATAATTGCTTTAGGTAGGAAACCAAAAAAGTTAGAAGTGCCTGGAGAATCTGAATTCGAAGGTAGAGGTGTTTCTTACTGTGCTGTTTGTGACGGTTTTTTCTTTAAGGGAAAAATTATTGCTGTTGTTGGAGGTGGTGACGCTGCTGTTATTGATGCTCTACACATGGCAGGCATAGCGCAGAAAGTCTATCTAATTCATCGACGTCAAGAGTTTCGTGCTGCTAAAATCTTAGTGGACCGATTAAAGCAGAAGAACAATGTTGAGCTTGTTCTTGACTCTGTTGTAAAGGAGATAAAAGGAGACAAGCTTGTGAAATCAGTAGTAGTTGAGAATGTTAAGACAGGAGAGAAAAGAGAGATAGCATTGGACGGTGTCTTCATAGCAATAGGAAGTGTACCAAACACGTGCTGTATTGAAGGATTCTTAGAAGTAAATGAGAGAAAGGAGATCATTGTTAATGATAGACAAGAAACAAGTGTTCCAGGTGTTTACGCTGCTGGTGATGTAACCAACTTCCCACATAAACAGATAGTAATAGCTGAAGGGCAAGGAGCAGTAGCTGCAACAGAGGCATTTATTTATCTGAGCAGATCCGGATCAAAGTAGTACCGTCATTGTTGAATTCAATCTCTACTACTTCTCCTTCCTTAAACTCATAATTAACCCCAACAGCCGAGGGTATCCTAAACTCACGGGTTATTATAGCAGCATGTGTTAGTATCGAATCTCTCCTTATTAAAACAGCCTTAACCTTACCCAGAAATATTGTGTGATCGAGTAAAAAGTCACTAACAACAAGTACAGGATTGCTGTACATATGCAAATTAAAAGGGTTCAGCACAATTGTCCCTTTTACTTTACCCGGGTAATTTGTACGGGCCTTGATTTCCATTTCTTAAACACCTTCAAGTAGTTTTTATCATTGATCAATTTGTTTGCAAGCCACGGATAAATCAAGTCATGAAACTCCTTCATTTCTTTTACTGGTTTTCTCATATCTTTATTTACATAGTAATTCTTTCCAGGGCAACACACAGCCATATTTCTGTATGGGTTATCTTTACAGACTTGATCTTTGAACAAACAGTACACATCCCTAAAATCGTAAATCATGTGTTCAACATCACTCTTTATAAACCATAACTCTGGACAAGGGGACACAGTACCATCTGGGTTTACAGCAATGTGTGCTGTTCCAGCTCCACAAGGATTTCTGCTACACATCAATGATCTCTCACTTGGATCAACAAGAAGACCTTCAATCATCCAGATAAGAGTGCTATATCTGAAGTTATAATCATTGTTTACATAGTCTTCAAATGTTTGTTTAAAGAAGTTAAACATCTGATTTGGTGTTGCTTTGTACTTACCCCACTCAATGTTAAAATGAATTGATCCAGCTCCTATCTCTTCTACCCACTTCATAGCGTCGTAGAATTTAATATTGTACTTGTGGAGTACAGATAGCAAACCAAAGCCCAAACCATGCTTTTTTAATAACTCTATGTTCTTCATTACTTTCTCATAGCTTGGATTGTCATTCTTGAATACTCGCAACCTATTATGTTTCTTTTTTCCATCAAGAGATACTCCTATCTTGAATTTGTGGAATTTAAGAAACTTTGCTATCTCCTCATTAAGAAGTGTTAAATTTGTTTGTATGTGTTTTTCCTTTATTTGGATTAATGGATGGTACACTAGATCCATTATTTCATACATTGAAAGAAGTGGTTCTCCACCAAAGAACAGAATTCTACTTATACTCGGAAATTTGTTTATTAACTTTGTTACTGTCGTGTTTACTGCGTCTAAATTTATTGGAACTTGCTTCATGTCTCCTTCGTAGCAGTATTTGCATGCCATGTTGCATGCTGTGCTTATCACAATGTCTAGTTCTTTTGGTTTGATTTCAAATTGGTACTGCTGTCTTCTGTTTATTACCCCCGCTTCTCTTAGTTTTGACAAATATTGTCTTGTCTTTTTATCAACTAAATCGTATCTGATGTAAAGGCTATCACCTACTGCTATGTCGTGTGGACATACAATTTTTGCATAGAACATTTTATCCAATGGTTTTATGTTATCTACTAAAGCCCATCTACCACTTCCAGGATTCAACACAAAATA
>CAZCWL010000045.1:0-3951 GCA_964502435.1 Candidatus Woesearchaeota archaeon
CAAAAACTCCACAACAACCACAGTCAACTTCAACTACGATGTCTCCCCACCAACTCCTGATCCAGCAGTTGTTACATCAATTAAAGCAGGCAAGGACTGGATACAAGTGACTGCTCAGACAGCTAGCGATCAAGGATGTTCTGGTAGTGTGCAGTACAGATTTATAACGTATAATAGTTCTCTTTTTGGCTGCTCGAACTCAAGTTGGCAATCATCAAATGTGTACAATGATACGGGTATAACCAATCCAAATACACAGTGTTGTTATAGAGTGAAGTATAGGGATGGCTTGGGCAATGAGGGACAACTTTCTGACATGGTTTGTGATTATACACTACCACCACAAGCTATTATAAGTAAAGTTGAGCCGCTACCTTATGATCCTCTCCAATCTTCTAAAGGATCTATAAATATATCATGGTTTGTGTTTGGTAGTCCTGCGCCAGGTGTCCATTACATCGTGAAAGATAAGATGGGAACACAGTACTGCAACACAACACAGTACTATTGTGTAATTCACGGTTTGGATGATTCTGCTGTTTACTGCTTTGATGTTTACTCTGAGAATGGTAACGGCGCTCTAGTTAAGAATAACCAACGATTATCTGCCTCGTGTGCTAAGACATATGATAGATCTCAGCCAGAACCACCTGAAGAAATTAACTTAACAGTTAACACCACTCTTAACCTCATAAATCTTTCATGGCGTGGCATAAAGACAATTGTGTTCTTCCCAAGATGGTCATTTAGTAAGGGACTGTCTCATTCCAACGTGCTCGTTTATGACACAATGGGTACATCTGACGAGTCTCAGTGGCAAGAAGTATCTAGTACTAGCCATACTTTTAGTGGGGATATGGTTGTTCAGAATGATTTTATAAGAGCTTGGTTCAGTCCTGGTGCAGACAGAAGATACCCACTTACACAATACAAAGCCCATGTTTATGTATGGAATGGGACTACTTGGGTTTCAGGAGGTGCAGGGCATAATTTCGTTTACACTATTGATGGTACAACGTATAGGACTTATACTACGCCTTACACAGAGTTTAATATCAGTTTGGATTATATCTCTCCTGATGAAGTTGTTGTGAAAATAGAACCTCAACAAGCAAGTGAAGCTTACTGGACTGCAACGTTTAAGCGTGGTTCTCCAGTGTATGAATTTAGATTACACAATCCGTCTGGTGAAGTAACATATTGGTCTTTCTGGCCGTACAACAGATACAGATTCACATCAACAACGTCCTCTGATGTTAATGCAAGTGTTGAATCTTATAGTGATACATTGTTCGAATTCTTGACGAATATGAGTTACATGAATACTAACTACTCTGCTATACGGTTTGGTCCTAGACACGCAGCACTTTCTTCTCATGTAGCTAGAATGTTGTATGCAGACGATCCGAATGTTATTCTTATCGAGTCACCTTCGGATTATTACAGGGTAACTACTTATAACTGGAATGAAGAGTATGTCTCTTCTGAGGATAATAGTTCTCTACTCATTGGTGGAATCCCATTCAACACAACTCTTCTATGGAGTGATGCAGAGACAATGGAAAGATCAGCAGGTGCTGAGCAGATCATAGGGGACCCTAGCCCAGCTAGTACTAACCTTGTTGTTGAGAGCAGCTCGTCAAGCGATGATGCAAAGGTTTGCATAACTGGGTATTCAGGTGGTCATATAACTTATGAATGTATTACTTTAGACGGTACTTCTCCTGTGTCTGGGTCAAAGGACTTTGACAAGATACTGTTCGTTGACCTTAACCAATCCATCTCAGGCGTGTTATCTTTGAAGGATAGTTTGGGTAACACGTTACTCCAGACAGATGAGGACAATATATATAATGGTGTAGAGCTTGATTCAAGCGAATACATAAAGAGGTACACCAGAATCCCACCGGGTACGTACAGTTTATACATTGGCGCCCATTCTTCTTCATCAGTAACTATGAATGTGTTCGTTACTGATAGGGATGGAGAGTACTTGTTATCTGACAGTGTTTCTGTATCATCGCTAGGTTGGTACCATAAGATGTTTAGTGTTGAAAAGCAAGGAGGAGTTACCATCAAGATAAACTCTTCTTCAGGTAAATTCAAGGTAGACTGGGTAGTTCTTGTTCCTATTAGGGTTTACATACGCTACAACAAGCCTGCTGTGGTTTACAGTACAGAGCAAGTACCACTGTTTACTCCTGTATTTGGTACCTATGACGACTTTGAAACATATCCTGTTGGATCAGATGCACGCCCAATATGGGATCAACCTTCTACTAACTTCGATGTTTACAATCTTAACGGCAATGTCTACAGGTGTGTCCCACCTTCTGGATCTTCTGACTATTCTTATTACACTCTGTCTAATGTATCTTCTGCTACACCTTATCTTGTTAGTGGTACTGTCTATGCAACAGCTAGTTCAGTTAATCCAGGGTTAATTGTCTCATACTCAACATCTAGTGATATGGACATAATCTATTTAGATACGTCTTCAAAAGACATTGTACACAGAGAGATAAGAGCAAATGTCGTAAATGATTATTTGATGCCTATTGTTCCTGTCAACTTGACGTCAGGAGAATGGTATACAATAAAAGCTCTTGTTGGCCCAGTTAATAGCGGGTCTAGAGTTAATACAACTGATAAGCATACTAACTGTAGTACTGATGAGGCAGAGGCTAAAGTGTACATTAATGATATCTACGTTGGAACCATCTGCGTGATTAGAAATACTCTTACCACTTATTCTGGTTTCTGGGCAGCAAATGGTACAGCTGCTGCCTACTTTGACAATTTCTTACTAGAGCCTATAGAAACAAAAGGATGGCACAAGGATGTTACAGGCAATGATACATCTCCACCAGTGACACCGAACACACCATCTGTTAATCCTACTTCATTGACTAGTTTGAATGTGAGTTGGAATGCTGTTGAGGATCAAGGCAATGTGCATTATTACTTTGTGTTGGCAGTAGATTCAGAGGGGAACAGAGACGACGGTGTGCTTTACGATGGTTACTTTGAGAAGCCTTCTCATCAAGGAAATTGGAGATTTGGTAGCGTTGTTAGTGACGGACATACCTTTGATAACACCATTTACTACAATGGTAATTATTCTCTTAAGCAGGTAGTTAACTATGGTCCAGACTGTGAGAGTAATGGTCACACGTGGGGTGATTGTCATAAATACTTTGGTTCTGATTTCATTATAGGATATGATCTAGAACCAAACACTTATTACCTTATGTCTTGTATGGTAAAAACTAATCTTTCCACAGGACATGCACGACTAGTTGTAGAACGTAACGCCTCAACAATTGACCGTACTAATCTTACTGGTGTGTCAGACTGGGATAGGATATACACTTTATTCCGAACCTGGGATTCAGGAAGTGTGAGATTGCTAGCTTACACCATTGATGGCACAGGGCAGGTTTGGTGGGACGATTGTTACATTGCTAAGGTTAAAAACGCTAGCATAATAACAGGATTGAACAGTTATTATGCAAATGAGACTACTGGTAATCCTGGATCAGATGATAGTGGATGGATAACTTCAACATACTACCAGGATACTGGTCTTAATTGTTTCTCCCAGTATTGTTATAGAGTCAAGGCTAAAGACAATGCAGGCACAGAGTCACCTTACTCTACCGCTGCATGTGAGTACCCGATTAACTATGTAACCTGTGATGATGGTGGTGCTACATCTAACTACTGTGCGCACGGAAATACTTGTTACTATGCTGGAACAGGCTGTCCTGCTGATACAGACGTTGGTGGACAATCTTGTACTAGCTGTTCTGCTGGGTCTTGCTCTCAGGCTTACTGCTGGGTGTCTAGTACATGTTACTATGGTATTCACTGTTCAACGTCTGGATGGGCATTTTCCACGTGTAATACACTTTGTAATGCTACAGATTCCTCCTGTTGTCCTGATCAGGG
>CAZCWL010000046.1:0-1307 GCA_964502435.1 Candidatus Woesearchaeota archaeon
CCACCTTCTCTTTACAATGATATATACGATATCAATGAGAGCCAAATATACAAAGGAGATAGTGTACTCGTTTATGCTAGATGGAATGAAACAATAGGTCAAGCTTACGCTGATTATAATACTACTTCATCAGAAATAGAAGAACATGAGATTTCATTACCTTCTCCTAACCCTTACAATTGGACGAATCATACTATCGTTACTAACAGCTCTTGGGCTACAGGCGTACACTATGTCAAGATAAGAGCTAGAGACACAACTGGGAATTGGAATAACAGCTTATCCTACTTGACATTTGAAGTGTGGGGTAGGAGTGCTGTCGAGTGGGTCTCTCCAACAGGTGCAGTTAATAGGACACTGGTCAACTTAACGTGTAAGGTTTACGACTACGACAACAACTCAGTCATAAGTAACTATTCAGTTGCTTTCTATGACAGCTCTTATAATTATCTTGGATCAGCTCAGACGAATGATAGCGGCTATGCAAAGTTACAAGTAGATTTGGGTAGCTATCCTGTTGGTCCAACCTCATTTACATGCACTATAAGCGATGACTCTGAGAAGTACTATGAAGCACTACAAGGTTATGACACAGACACAGGTTATGTTGATGTTTATGGTTGGCTTAACACGTCTATACTCTCTCCTTTAGGAGGTTCATACTTCAAGGGGCAAACTGTGCAATTGAATTCAACAACGTTTGACGAAAAAGGCGCTTATGTTACTCCTGATAGTGTTGTATGGCGTGATGAGGATTCTCAGATTGCAACAGGAGAGAATACAACCTGGACTATCCCATCAACTTATGAAGTTGGAATACACAATATAACAGTTAATTCAAGTAAACAGTACTATCACAATGGAATAAACGATACTAATATAACTGTCTACGGTTGGGTTAATGCTACTTGGATTTCACCTTCTCCAGGTTCTGAAATTAGTCAAGGAAGTGAGGTTAATTTGACCTGTAGAATCATCGATGCTAATTCGTCTTACGGAGTAGAGGATTATGTCGTTATGTTCTGGATAGAGAATAGCACATCAACATTCTATTTAGGCACGTCTTTAACTAATTCAACAGGATATGCTACAAAATTGTGGGACACATCATCTTACGCAGAGGGCATATACTATCCAAAATGCAATATAACAGACAACACTACGCTTTACTACTATGCTGAGAAAACTGAGGATAATACTACTGTCAATCTAACTGCACCTTCTGGTTGGCTAGAAGTCTATCTTTGGACACCTCCGAATGAGACTGTTGTTGGGCAGAACAGGACTTTTGTTCTGAATGCTAGTGT
>CAZCWL010000046.1:1407-3697 GCA_964502435.1 Candidatus Woesearchaeota archaeon
CTCCGAATGAGACTGTTGTTGGGCAGAACAGGACTTTTGTTCTGAATGCTAGTGTTACCTGCAGAGGTGGGAATTGTGGTACTGTTACAGGCACTGCTAGGTATAATGCTTCATCTCAGGATCCTGACACAGCTATTAGTACAACAACAGGTGCTACTCCTTTCTACACCTCAACTAATCCTAAGTCGTGCGGGACTTTGTCGCAGGATCAGAGCTGTAACTTAAGTTGGAGTATAAACGCAACAGGTGGGATTAACTCAACTTGGAAACTTGATGTACTATTCCAAGGTTCCACTGCATCCCAGAACAACACAAATGATACTGTTGTCCAGATAGGTATAGTTATCATAATGAACGTTACCACTGATGTGCTTGATAGGTGGTATGATCCATCTACAGGATCACCTGTTTATGCTTTACCACCATTAACATCGTATGCTGAATCTTATTATAACCCTGTGAACGTGAGTATAGATCCAAACTCTAATGACGCTGATGGAATATGGATTCGTGGAACTAACTTAACTAATAACACTTATATCATATTGGTAGGCAATGTCTCCTGGAACAGAGTTAATAACACTGTGACATCCTACAACTTAACAGGAGATTACCAGAATGTGGTTTCTCCTGCCCCATCAGGGACCAATCAAACACTCTACTTTTGGATCTCTGTTCCAGGAGGAATCCCTAATTTGTTATACGATGGAATAATTTATATAATGGCAAACGCTAGTGGATAATGATGAAATCGTTGGTTTTCGTGTTGCCTGTACTACTTTGCTTATCAGTAGCCTACAGTATGACTATAGGATCATACGTTGACAAAACAGACATGTTTATTAATCCTGGTCAGGTGGCAACGTACCATATGTATGTGTTTACACTTGATGAGAATCCTGTTGATGTTTACGTAGAGTGGGACTCTGATCCAGAGCTAGAGGTTTACATTTACCCAGAGCATCTTGTTTTAGAGAGGACAGGAAACAATTGTGATGAATGTAAATGGTTTGTGCTTAGGGACGGCATATCATATGTTAAGATGTACCCTGTCGAGATTAAAGTCAGGGCACCTTCTAACCCTTCTAAAGCAATGTACAAAATTAAGGTAAGGGCTGTTACTTACTCCTCTCAGCAACCCCCGACCAAAGGAATACGTAGTGCTATTGCTTACGCGTCAGAAGCAACTTTTACTTTACTTCTTCCATCATCTGCCAAGTCTACTTCCTCTGTGCAGTCTATCGAGACTGTTTCAAAGTATGCTAAGGAAGAGAGCCCTGTTTTTGTTGAGAGCAAAAAATCTTCTTCATCAGAGTCAGAAACTGTAACAGGAAGAGCTGTCCAAACAGTTCGAGCTGTGCCAAATATGACTCTGACCTGGGCTGAGAATAATAAGTCCACTCTGCCTTACATCGCTCTGATAATCTTTGTTATGCTTGCAGCTATTGCATATAAGGTGATAAGATGAGGAATCTGATGTTGGTGTTAGTTGGATTACTTTTGCTTACAGTATCCTTTTCCAGTGCACCAAACATAACTGATGTTAATAATACTCCTCTTTATCTTTATCCAAATGAGACAGAAACTATCGTAGCGAATGTAACAGATAGTGATGGTGACTTAGACAGCGTCTGGTCTGTTATAACTCTGCCTAATGGCACGAATGAGACCTGCCCAATGTCTGTTGTCTCTGGCGATACTTACTCTTGTGATTATAAGACACCTTTTGTGTATGGGACATATAATTTTATTGTTTATGCAAACGATAGTACAGGGAATGTATCTAATTCGTCTGGCGGATTTTTCTTTGTGATACATAACACAACTAAGGTATTCAAGAATGTTACAATCAATGTAGAAGTAGCAGCAACTTGTGCTGCAACTATCGTTGATTTCGGATGGCCAGACGTTGTTATACACAACCAGACCGTTATATTCGTTATAATCGCTGAAAATAATGGTAATGTTCCTCTAACGCGTAGAAATTTTTCACTCGACGTCTTAAACAGTCAAGGTGAGAATGTTGGACATAAACACGGGGAAGGCTATATTGAAGGCACCATTGATGTGTATGAGTATGATTTTTACTGGAATGATTGGTACTCAGATATGCTTCCAGTAGGTAATTATACAGCAATAGCTTCTGTAGAATACTATGCAGACTCCGTAACAGAGAACGTCTCGTTTTCCAATCCAGACGAAGTTAGAAACATGGCAGATAACTGTACAGAGTATAATGCAACTACACAAACGTTTTCCTGCTGGAAGAATAGAACACTTGGGTGTGATA
>CAZCWL010000047.1:0-3573 GCA_964502435.1 Candidatus Woesearchaeota archaeon
TTTTACTTATAGCAAACATAGCATCCTCTATCTCCCTAAAGTTAGGTATGCCATGCTCTCTCAAGTAGTGAATAGCGTTCTTAACTCTACTTCCACCTATGAATGAACAAACAATTGGCTTCTTGTACTTCTGCTTGATCTTAGCCACTACCATAGCAATGTTATCAACGTCTGTCATAAGTTGAGGTGTAACTATAACAAAAGCGCTCTTTACATACTTCTCCTTCATTAAGATGTCAAGTGCTTTCCAGTACCTTTCACTTGTAGCGTCACCAATAATGTCAAGAGGATTCTGCCTTGAATAATGTTCAGGCAAAACTTTATCCAATCTCCTAATTGTTTCCTTCCTTAAATCAATAAGATCAACACCATACTTCTCAGCATAATCACTAGCAAGTACTGCACCACCGCCAGCATTTGTGACAACTACCATGTCATCAACCTCACCAACCAACTCCATCAAAACACTAACAGAGAACAACTCTGTAAAAGTATTCACCTCAATTGCCCCGGCTTGTCTAAATGCCCCTCTATAAACACTATAATCTGTAGCTAACTTACCAGTGTGTGTTAAAGCAGTTTTCGCTCCTCTCTCACTTTTACCAGACTTTAAAACAACAACTGGTTTTTTCGCTTTCTTCACCACGTTTATAAACTCTCTGCCATCTTTTATAGACTCCATGTATATTGCTATAACTTTTGTCTTCTCATCCTGATCTAATACTTCTATGAAGTCTGTTATATCTAACATTGCACTGTTACCAACAGAAACAATGGCAGAAAAACCATAACTCTCCTTAGCCATATCCACCATAGCATCAACCAACGCACCACTCTGGGATATAAAACCTATACCTCCAGACTTAGGCTCATATGGTGCAAAAGTAGCATTCACATAACCAGGACGCATTAGTCCAAGGCAATTCGGTCCAACAATCTTAACACCATACCTGTTTGCAATGCTAACTAATTTATCTTGCAAGTCAACATTCCCTGCCTCAGCAAACCCAGCAGATATTATATAAACGTACTTAACCTTTTTCTCTCCACACTCCTTTAGTACATCAGGAACCACTTTTGCTGGCACAGCTATAATAGCAGCCTCCACTTCGTAGGGTATGTCCTTAACACTGGGATAACATTTCTTACCTTCTATTTCCTCATGATTTGGATTAACAAGGAAAACATCACATCTAGCACTCATAGTGTTTTTAACTAGCGCGTACCCAACACTGTCTTGATCATTACTAGCTCCAATTATAGCTACGCTCCTTGGCTCTATTATCAAACTACCACCCTAAAATCACAAACTCTTGCCCCTTTCTCATCAACAAAAACAGGATTAAAATCAAGCTCTTTTATGAATTCAGCCTCAACCATCCTTGAAACCTTTGCTATTGTAGAGGCAAGTAACCTAACATCAACCTTCATACCTCGATACCCAAAGAATAGTTTACTAGCCTTTATCTCTTTTATCATGTTCATCGCTTCAACTTTATCAATAGGGCAAACCCTAACAGAAACATCATTGAAAACCTCAGTAAAAACTCCACCTAAACCAAACATAACAACATGGCCAAACGTTTTGTCATACTTCGCTCCGATGATAGTTTCTATCCCTGAATCCATCTGCTGAACAATAACACCTTCTCCTTTTCTTTTTAATCTCTTAAACACCTTTTTAGCTTGTTCCATGGTATTAATATTTAACACCACGCCACCAACATCTGTTTTATGTTGTATTTTCTCTGAGTAAACCTTCATTGCAACAGGAAATTTTAACCTCTTTAACTCTGACAGATGCTCCACGTACTTAAATGGGACATATTCTATACCATACCTTTTTAAAAGACGCTTCACATCAGTAGGGTGCATGTAATTAATAACAGCTAGAACCTTAAATAATTACTGGGCCCGGAGGGATTTGAACCCCCGACCTACTGGTTAAGAGCCAGCCGCTCTACCAGACTGAGCTACGGGCCCTCCAAATTCACTAAACACAGCCCATTTAAAAGTTTTATGTATAAATTTATATATGGTCAATGTCTGTAAATTACCATGCTAGAGATACCTCCAAAGTACACCAAGTATACTATCCTAATAGCTGGGTCGATCGGTTATATAATAACGTTCATGATAAACCTTCTCATGAACACATACATCGTTGTTAAGACAGGCAGTCTAACAACAGGATTTATTGCTGTAGCTGTTGGTGGATTTGTAACAGCATGGATAGTTAAGAATGTTCATATAAAGAATCTGCTTAAGCAAGGGACAGTTGTACCTTTGTTCTCAATACCACAGCTAATATTCTCCATGTATGTTTATGGAGACATATTCTACCAGATGCCATGGCATCTAGTAATATTAACAGTCATACTTTCGTGGTTCTTCCTCTACATAGCTTCTCTAGCAGGTGTAGCTCTTGCTGCAATAGTGCTATACTTTACTCATCCACCATCCAAAAGGATATTAACAGGAAAGGTTTAGTTTTCTTATGATTATTGACGGATCCTACGGGGAAGGTGGGGGACAGATACTAAGAACAGCTGTAGCTCTATCTGTGCTAACCCAGAAACCAATAAAAGTAATAAACATAAGAAAAAACAGAAAACCACCAGGACTAAAGCAACAGCACTTAGTTAGTATACGCACCTTAGCTAAGATCTCAGAATCAAAGCTCTCTGGAGACAAGCTTGGAAGCACTAGTATAGAATTCATTCCAGGAAAGATTAAACCAGGAAAGTACAATGTAGACATTGGCACAGCAGGGTCTATAACACTTCTCCTGCAAACGTTAATTCCAGCCATTGCAGTGTCTGGAGGAGAATACAAACTTTACATAAAAGGTGGAACAAATGTTCCATGGTCACCGTCATTCGAGTACTTCAGAGATGTATTTGCATGGTTCATGAAGTACTGGAATATTACTATAGAAGCTAATCTCCTAAGAAAGGGATATTACCCGAAAGGTGGTGGAGAGGTAGAAGTAAATATATTTAGTCCGTACTCAGGATTAGAAAGTATAAAAAAGAAACCACTGATCTTAGAAAAGCTAGGTGAATTAAGATCAGTGTACGGATACTCCAATGCTTCTACGTCTCTGAAATCAAGAAAGGTTGCAGAGAGACAGGAAAAAGCAATAATGGAGATGATTCCTGATGCAGACATTATAACAGAGTACTGGGACACATACAGCCCAGGTAGTGACGCTTGCCTAGTCAGAGAGTACACAAATACCATTGTAGGTGCAGACATCGTAGGAGAAATACATAAAAGTGCTGAGCGTGTTGGAAGAGAAGTAGCTGAAAGTTTACAAAAGGAAAATGCTCCAGTGGATAGACACATGGCAGATCAGCTAATACCATTTTTAGCACTGTTTGGAGGAAAGTTTATAACGTCAAAAATCACAAATCATGTACTAACAAACATTCATGTTACAGAGAGTATGCTTGGAGTTAAATTCCACGTTGAAGGGAAAGGGGTGGTAGTCTAGCTTGGTCTAGGATTCCGGCCTTGGGCGCCGGCGACCGGGGTTCAAATCCCCGCCACCCCAGACTATAATGCATCGAA
>CAZCWL010000048.1:0-3555 GCA_964502435.1 Candidatus Woesearchaeota archaeon
CCACCGTAAGACTCGTAAGCTTTCTTAACACCCAACTCGCTAAGAAATCTCTTCATGTAGTCATAAGGGTAATACGTAGCCAATCCTATCCTAGCCGTGTCTTTATTTTCAGGAACAACCCAAGAAAAAAACCCAGGAGCATTTCCCAAGTATATTGTAAGAGTATCACCAGACGTTTTGTACGGAGCAACAACTTCAACACCAGTGATAAAGTTATTCCTCACACCAATCTTCTTTGCAACAGAGCTATCTGCTCCGTCTGCCCCGATAATGACTTCGGTCCTTATCTTACGTTTAGACGTCTTAACGATATTGCCTTTAAAATCTATGAATTCCTCACGAAGGAGTTTAGCATCAGAGCGGTCCATCAAGTATTGGTGAAACTTAGGAGTGTCAATAACATATGCCTCACCCTTAAAGACAACGCTTCTCTTGTCAGGAAAAACGACTCTTGCCGCTTTGATGGTGTTGACCACTATATTTTTGGGCACATTAAATAGATTAAACAGGTTTCTTGAAACTAAGCCAGTGGAATGCTTCTTGAAATCCGAGCGCTCCAATAAGATAGTATTCAGGTCGCCCATACGACTTGATAAGTAAGCGCCAACAAATCCGCCACCAACAATAACAGCATCACTTTCCAAAGCGTCGTTCCCTCCTCTTGTAGCTTTCTATAGCACGTTTTAGATCTGAAGGTTTAAAATCAGGCCACATTTTCTTTGAGAAATATAACTCAGAGTGGGCTGACTGCCACAACAGAAACCCGCTTAATCTAAACTCATTACCAGTACGAATTATAAGATCAGGGTCTGGTAATCCTGCAGTGTACAAGTGGTTAGATATAGATTTAACAGACAAATTAAACCTGGTTTTCTTAGCAGCCTGGACTAACTCTTCCCTACCATCATACATTACACATAAATTTAATATGTACCTGTTATAATTCTTTGTTGAATTAATCACTTTGTTTATCACATCTCTAACATCGCTTGGTAGGAGCTCTAACTTGCCGAAGAAGTTAACTTTCACCCTATCTTTATGAATCTCATCACTATCCAATAGATCCTCACATCCCTGCTTCAAAAGTCTCATAAGATTATTTACCTCAGTACGAGATCTCTTCTTAAAATTGTCCAAGGAAAGTGTGTACAAAGTAAGTATGTTTATACCAAGACGTCTTGCTGCTTTCAGTATCCTTTCAAGATTTTCTTTTCCAGCTACATGACCAAGGTACGGCTTTAATCCACGTTTCCTAGCCCACCTTCTATTACCATCCATTATAATAGCTACATGCATAGGATGTCTTACAGACTACCCATTTTTATACCTTACGCGTATAAGAAAAGAACATTCTCTTGACTCTCGGCATTAATCTATAGCCAAGAATAATACCTAACTTTCCACGCCTACAGCTTCGCTCGCTAAAGAAAGAAACAGAATCAGAGCGGATAAAAGGGTGGTATATTAGCAGTGGGACTGGATCTCCTGAATGAGATCCTAAAGAGCAGGGAGTGGCATGATCAGCAGTTACAATTACCAGATCATTCTCCTTGTCAGAGAAGAATGAATCTATCATTTCAATAAGCTCTGCCTTAAGCTTTGGATCTGCATCATGTCCAGCAATATCTGTCTGCTTAAAATGCAAGTAGTACAACCCATCTCTTCTTGTCTTAGACTTCATGTTCTTAACTTCTGTCTTTGTGTACGAATGAATGTTCCAGTGTTTTGGATAACTAAACGATTTAACCTTCATCCCGGATAGCTTAGCTATAGCTTGCTCTAATGGCATACCAACAACAGCATACCACTGATAGCCAAAATATTCAGAAAGGTTCCTAAACTTAGGAACGCAGTTCCCGGCATCACGCAACAAGATAGCATTAGCAGGGAGTTTTCCATTTTTAATTCTCCTCTTGTTGATGGGATGCTCTAACAGGATTTCACGCGATAGCTTGTAAAAAGTATTAACAAGGCCTGCACTGAACCTAGCAGCTCTTGTCTTGTTCATAGGCCTCGCACGTTTGACAACAGAAGACGGATTCTTTACAGCCACGCCGTACCCCTCATTTTTGTATGCTGGGTCTATATTAGTTATCCACCTTGAAAACCATCCCTTAAAAACAACAACACCTCTATGGCCAACAGTATGCTTAATCTCAAACTTAACAGGGAGTTTGATCTTAGACAAAGAGTTTACCAGACGTCTAGCTTCTCTCTCTGTTAAGGATCTGCCAACTCTTCTATCAACTATCTTGTCTCCCTTAACCGTTGCAAAGTTAAACCTTAAGGCAAGATAACCGTCTCTCATTTCCATACCAGCCCCAATAGCCTCAACAGGACCTCTGCCACAGTAGTTAGATGGCTTGTTGCCGAATAAAGACGCAACAGCAATATCTGACTCAGGAGCAATTCTCTTTCCAACCGTGTAGACTAAGCCTGTAATACCTCTAGAAGCAAGCCTATCAAGATTTGGTGTGTTAGCATATTCTAACGGTGTTTTACCTCCTAACCTTAGATCAGGTCTATCGCCCATACCGTCTATCACAACAAAAAATAACCTCATACCATTAATAAGAACCTGCAAGTAAAAAATGTTTTGTTTCAATATAAAAAAAGAGAAAAGAGGGTTTATTAGCCAAACAGTGCGCCAAGACCTGCGGCAGCCTCCTCCTCAGACTTCTTCTCTTCTTTTGGAGCCTCTTCCTTCTTCTTCTCTTCTGCACCTGAAACAGCTTGAGCAACAGGTGCAGCTGCTGGCATTGCTGCCTTCTCAATTATCTCATCTATGTTAACTCCTTCTAAAGCTGAAACAAGTGCTTTCACTCTTGCCTCATCAACTTTGACTCCAGCTGCCTCAAGTACCTTTTTGATGTTGTCTTCGCTTATCTCAGTTCCAGCCTTGTGAAGCAATAAAGCTGCATATACATACTCCATATACTTAAACCTCCTTTAACATTAAAGCTTGTGAACATGCTCTAACCAAAACATCACGTATAGTATCCTTTGAAACAATCGGAACAGACACGGCCAAAGCTCTAGCTTTAGCATGTGCGTCAGCTATCAACATGTCTACTGTCTCTCTTGTTGGGAATGATAAGCCAAACGCCAACTTGACCGCGTCTAAGTGGGCGTTATACACTTTGTTTATGAACTCCTCCTCATCAACGTCTAATACTTCTCTTTTGAAGAGGGTTCCATTCTCAATTGTGGCCACAAGATTAAGCCCAACCTTCATAGGTTCTATGCCAAGTTTCAATAGGATATTAGCAATGGGTGCGGATATCTCCTCTCCTTTCTTAACAACAGTTGTATCACTCATTACAGTTATCTTACCAGAGACAACTTTAACAGGTATTCCAACATTACCAAACTCACTAAGTATGGGCCCAGGACCAAAAGGAGTAGGTCCTGCTTTTATTACAATGTCTTCAGGAGCTATCTGTCCTGCTTTAGCATAAGTTGGCGTGTAATTCTTTTTTATAAGTTTCATTAGCCTGAAAGAATCCATGTCTGTAAGAACAAGTGCAGGTATTCCTTGGACATATTCAATAAGTT
>CAZCWL010000049.1:0-3459 GCA_964502435.1 Candidatus Woesearchaeota archaeon
AATTGGCAAACAGAATTAACTCTATTCTAAACTCTTGACAGATACGTTGTCTATTAACAAGTTTGAGAATCCAATTTTTCCAGACTCAACATAGCTCTTCTTTTTTGAGTTTATTATAATATTATTATCATAATACACTTGTATTCCACTATCCATAAACACTATTCTAACATTGTGCCATTTCTCATCGTACATATCCTGGACGTCTGCAACGTAAGTACAGGTCTTATTACAAAACGTCAAGTTCCAGGATCCTAACTTCAGTTCGTAGTAACTGTCGTTTTTAATACCAAAGAAGATACTTCCATTTCCCTTGTAGTCAATAGATAGTGTGTAATTTATGCCATTTAAATCCAGATAGAGACAAGGTTTACCTTTCCCAATACTAACACTTCCATCCACCAGCTTAGCTGAACAAGCATTGTTACTATACCAAGGACCTACTGGAAAAGAAGTATAGTAATCAAAATTATCGTAGAAGTCAACAGTGAAATTTACTGTCTTGTCTGTGCATCCCATTACAAACACAATAACCATCAGAGCTACTATCTTCTTCATACAAAATGCTCGAATGTAATAATTAATATATGTTTCTGACAGTAAGGTTTATAACAACCGAAATGCGAAGTATACTATGGTTAAAGTTTCAATAATAATTCCCACATACAACGAAGAGAAATATTTACCAAAGCTGCTTTACTCTATAAAAAAGCAGACATTTAAAGACTATGAAATAATTGTTGTTGATTCTCATAGCAAAGACAAGACTGTGCAGATAGCAAGAGAACATGGTGCTAAGGTTTTCTTCGACGTTCCAAAGGGAAAGAGGTCACACCCAGGACATGCTAGGAACTACGGCGCTAAAAAATCAAGAGGAGACATACTCGTGTTCATTGATGCAGACGTCATACTATCCAAGGATGTAATAAGGGAGATGGTTAAAGCTGTGGATAGAGAGTACGTGGCTGGTACTACAGTACTACTCCCTATAAAGGACAGTACAAAATTAGCCTATCTTCTGTACTTACTAATTGATTTATTCGGCAGATCAACGTACAGGATTACTTTAGCATACTGGCAACCAATGTTCATAAAAAAGGATGTGTTCTTCAAACTGAAAGGCTTCAACGAAAAATTACAATTTGATGAAGACTACGATTTAATGCGTAGAGCTAGGAAACATGGAAAAGTAGCTTACCTGCGTGCTAAGAGTTATGTCTCTACACGCAGATTCAAAACCGGTTTGGCATGGAAATCATTTAAAGAGTATGTAGGCAGTACTTTCTGGTATCTTGTCAAAGGAAAAATCCCAGAGAAGTACAAATTCGTACCAGTAGGAGAGCAACGTTTATAAAATAATAGCATTAATTGAATTTACGGGCCCTTAGATCAGTTGGTAGATCGCCTGCCTTGCACGCAGGAGGCCGGGGGTTCGAGTCCCCCAGGGTCCACTTCATGCTATGTACATCGGACCAGCTGGTAAGCCAATATCCTTCAATGGACCTCTGTTTGAAAGCATGGCTTATCTCAAGCAAATTGGATTGAACGCCATGGAGATAGAGTTCGTTAGAGGGATATGGGCAAATGAGAAAACTGCTGAGAAAATAGGAGAAAAAGCAGAGGAGAATAATATTTTCCTCTCTGTTCACGCTCCCTACTACTTAAATCTAATATCCGAGAAGAAAAACATTGTAAATAAAAGCAAGTCAGTTATATTAACGTGCTTAAAACTAGCCGACGTAATGAAAGCTCATTACGTTGTTTTTCACCCAGGATTCTACGGCAAGCTGGATAAGAAAGAAGCCTACACACGTATGAAAAATGTATTACAAGAGATATCTGATGCCATAGCAGATAATTCATGGCGTGTTAAACTTGCACCAGAGACAATGGGTAACTCATCTAAGTTTGGATCTCTAGAAGAAATAGTATCACTTGCCAGAGAGATAAAACACTTTCACCCAACCATTGACTGGGCACATCTACACGCCAGGGACAATGGCAGATTCAAAACAAAGGAAGATTTTGAGTATGTGTTCAAGTACATTAAGTCAAATATCGGATTAAGGGTCCTTAAATCTCTACATAATCATATCACAGGTGTGGAGTACACTGAAAAAGGTGAAAGATACCATTTGCCTCTTAGTTCTAAAAAGCCAAATTACAAGTTGCTTATCAGTGTTATGAAGCAATATGACATAAAAGACTGGTCTATCATCTCTGAATCCCCTTTGATAGAAAAAGATGCTTTAAAATTCAAGTCATGGATAAAAATATAAAACTGATTATTATTTATAGTCCATGAAGGGTGTAATAAAAGATTATATTGTTTATCTCTGTCTCAAGGAGAAAGAAAGCACATCTGCGGAACTAGCTGATAGTTTACGCAGGTATGGGTTAAAGAAAAGGCTTGTAAACGATGCTATTATCACTCTTATCAACAAAAAAATAGCTGCTGCATACTCTAAAGAGGAATCTTACGATATTTATGGTGAAATAACAGGAAAGAGATATGATCTGCCAATGTCTTTAGTTTCCCTAGTTACTAGTAATATGTTCAAAATTAAACTAAATGAGAAGTATTTCCAAGAGAAGTATGATCCAAATACGAATGATGATACTCTCGTTTATCTTGACCTCTCTAGTTCCAATGCTTCTGTTAAACTGTTGGATGTTGTGTTAGAGGGTGACGAACCGGTGTATATCGGGAAGGACATACCCGATCTCAAGCATGGAATGAGAATAAAAGAAACTAACATTCTTGACATGGCTGATAAGTACTCTTGGAGTAAGCAATGGGATGTAGCTGGGAGCATTGTTTACTCACTAATTCATAAAGGCTACAAGCTTGAAGGTGTTAATCTGGTGAGAATATGAAACCTCCAATCAGGAATTATTTCGTGTACTGCACGCTCCGTTCTTTAGAGGTTTCTACACACCACGAAATAAAGGAGATATTCAGAAGAGAGCGTATACCCATTTGTCCGGAAGGTGCTATGACTTCACTTAGAGTGCTCTCTAATCGAGGACTTGCTCTTGTGATGCCACCAAAAGAGGCATTAGATCTAAAAGGTCTTGAAAAAGAGTTTAAGCCATATAACTACTGGAACAAGGTGTTTCCTTCACAGTTTTTAACGCCAACCAACTTAACTTACAAAGCAGTGGATAAGTCGTGGGAGGAGGCTTATGTAACTTGTGTGCTTGATAAGCATTATATATCTTCCATACTAACTGCTGACAATGTGCCGCTTCATAGAGACATGTGGGAGTGGGCGCAGAAGGACCATAGATCCCTAGAGAAGGCCACCTGGTTAATCGCCCAGAAAATAAAAGATGGTGAGCTAACACTAGAAGGGTTAATTTTAAAACCTACAAAATCTTAGTTATTTAATGGCAATTATTAGTGTTAAGAATCTAAAAAAGAACTACAAACGTGTAAAGAGAAAGCCAACGCTAGCT
>CAZCWL010000050.1:0-3412 GCA_964502435.1 Candidatus Woesearchaeota archaeon
TACGGAGAACCAGGAGTTACAAAACTCGTGGTTAAAAAGCTAGAGGAGATGGCAAGGAGATGAGAATACTTCACATAACAACAAAAGGTCCAGAGGAAGCAGGAGGAGTAGAAAGAGTAGTACGAGAAATAGCAACAAGACAAGCAAAAGGTGACGAAGTTTATGTCATATGCTCAGCAAATAAAGAAAACAAGAAGTATAAAGGCATTAAGTTGGTGTACGTACCGAAACGGAAATTCATGCCGCGGAGTTTATCGGGGTGGATACAAACAAACAGAGAAATAGCTAAGATCAACCCAGATGTAATCCATCTGCATGACTGGAGTACTTTTCTTCAAGCTTACCCAATAGTAAACAAATATCCGCACGTTATTACTCTACACAATTCCTCATACCACATATGGAAATCTACAGGCTCTGCAAGATCCATTCTTTATAAGGTAGTAGAAGGGCTGTGTTTAAATCTATCAAATGGGCTGATAGTGTCTGTTAGCCCAACATTAAAGAACGTCATTAAGAGATACTACAACATAGAGACGGAATTTATACCAAATGGTGTGGACATCACTATATTTAAGCCAACAGGGAAAAAAGAAAGATTAATACTTCAAGTCAGCCGACTAAGCAAAGACAAGGGCGTTAAAGAATTCCTAAAGTGCTCTGATATATTAAAAGATTATGAATTTGTAATAGTGGGAAGAGGTAAATTGGAAAATGAAGTAAGTAAACACAGGGCCAAGCTAGTGAAAAAATACATTAGTAATATAGAATTAGCTAAGTTGTATTCAAAAGCTGCCGCGTTCGTGATGTTATCAAAGTCAGAAGGATTCGGGTTGGCATACATAGAGGCTCTGGCATGCGGTACGCCGATAGTAGCAAGCCATGTTGGCATAGCCCCATATATCATAAAAAAGTATAAGTATGCTGGGGTCCTAGCTAAAGATCACCGAGAAGCGGCTAGAGCTATAAAAGAACTGTCAAAAAGAAAGACTTCGCCACAAAGATTAGTATCAATAGTCAAAAGAGAATTTAACTGGGACAAGATAGTAAGAGAGTATTACAAGCTGTACAAGAAGGTGATAAACAATGATAAAAAAGCTTGCTAGGATAATACACTTAACATACAAAAATAGACATAGCCTTAGAAACGTTAAAGGGATGAGGACATGGTTGCGCTTATTGTATAAAAAACTGGAAAGGGAGCATAGCATAGCAAGTGTCATAGAAGCATTAAAGAATGGATGGACAATAAAATTACTCGATAACGATTTCATGTTTGAAAAGGGTGATATAAAGTTAATTCAACCAAATGTCGGGGCAACTATAGAAGACATTGCTTCAGACTATAAATGCAACTACAATGGAAAAACAGTCATGGACATTGGAGGTTATATGGGACTTACAGCAGTGATGTTCGTAAAAAGTGGAGCAAAAGAAGTAATAGTATTTGAGCCTGTAGCAGAACACGTAAAGTACATCCAGAAAAACATTAAACTGAATAGAGTAGACAAAAAAGTTAAAGTTGTAAGAAAAGCCGTTAGCAAGAGAGACGGATACATAATCATAAGATCAAGCACACCAATAGGTACTGGTGGATTTGGAATAAAGCCTGGAAAAGTAACATACAAAGCCCCATCCATATCGTGGGATACTCTATTAAAAGAAGCTATAAAGAAAAAGGTAGACATAATCAAGTCCGATTGTGAAGGGTGTGAAAAGTACCTGGTAGATGTAGACTGTAAAAAAATAAAGAAAATAAAATACTGGATAATAGAGATGCATGGTGAAAATGTAATAGAGAATCTAACTAGAAAATTCACATCTTGCGGGTTCAGTAAGAAGATAATTAGAAAACTAGAAAAAAGTGATCCAAAAACTGAAATAGCCCACTTTAGTCTAAAAAATAAACAAAGGAGACGTAAATTATAACTTTCTCCTGTTCAGCTTGGTCAGTAGGGTCTTAAGTACTGAAATCTCACCATTTGTTAGCACGCCGAATAGGAATAGTAGGATAAAGAGTAATAAGAAATACGAAGCCAAGGCTGCTAGTGCTAAAACTAAACTTGACCCAAACGTTACTGCAGCAAAGTAAAGTAGCACAGAGGGTAACAGAAGAGACAGTATACCGAGCAGTAATTCACGACTGCAAATTTTGATATTAGAGTCCATCTTAACAAACGAGTATACTAATGATACCAAAATAAACATTGAAACAGACGTTCCAATAGCAGCCCCATTTATGCCTAACACAGGAACAAGAGCAACATTGAGGATAAAGTTGGATATAACTGAAATAATTGAAGCCAATAGATAATAATCCGTCTTCTCGTACGACATAAGCACTCTACTAAGAACTTGGAACACACCAAATAAGATGTAACCAATTACTAAGATTGAAAGAGCAGTAGAAGCTGATGCAAATGCACTCCCAAATAGTAGAGATAATAACAACTCAGAAAATAACATAAGTGGAACAGCAAACGCTAAAGACGATAACACTGTCCACTTCATTGAAAATTGCAAACTTTTATTGAGATCCTTGTACTTGCGCTTCGAAACAATATTTGACAGAACAGGTAAAAGAATAATAGAAAACATTGATGAGGGCAGAATAAGAACTTGCGAGATCGGTGCAGCTGAACCATATAACCCTGCGAACTTTGGTCCGAGGAAGTAACTCACTATCAAGTTATCTTCCCACGTCATAAGAAACAACATCATAAAGGAAAGAGATAAAGGGAGAGAATATCTGACTAATCTAGAAACATCGAACTTAACATAGCGAGTACCGCCAAATATGTGATAATTAACAATATAGACCATAATCAAAGTCGCGATAATATAAGACACGACAAATGACAAAGCAATGGAAATAGTACCAGTGTTAAGTAAATAAAAAAGGATTAACATAACTACTATTCCTGTTTGGATTAAAACTCTTTTATAAAGCACTTCCCATTTAACATTCCTATACGCTCTAAACACAGATGATAATACCTCAGCTAGCGCTCCTAAAGGTGCGACTAGCAAGAATATTACAAACATTAAATAATCTGTAACATTAAACACATCTGCTAAATTAGAAGAGAATAAAAGCAGAATTAAGCATAATATAGTAGATAATCCAATAGAAATAAGTGCGGACTCTACAAAAACCCCTTTTGCTACACTTTTCTTAACTCTAGGAATAAAGTACTCTATAGCAAAAGGTAGTCCAAAAACAGAAATAAGACTCACCGCAGAGAATATGGTAAAAGAGATAACAAAATTGCCGTAGGATTCTACGCCAAAGAACCTCGCGGAAAGTATTCTAAAGATAAGTGTAGCAATCTTAGAATAACCAAAGCCCAACAATATCCAAAATGCTCCTTTAGATATTGTCTTTATCTCGTTCATAAGTTAAGTACTCTCT
>CAZCWL010000051.1:0-2912 GCA_964502435.1 Candidatus Woesearchaeota archaeon
GAATAGCTAACTGTGTCTTTCCAGAACCATACTTACCAAATGCCTCTGTTATAGTTTGAGTCTCTACGCCACCGCCAATAAGTGAATCAAGAGCTTTTGACCCGGTAGTGATCCTGCCCATTGTTTCTTGTTTCTTAAGAATGTCTATTCCATCAGCAAACTCCATATTCAGCTTTGATCTCGCAAGGTTAACTAACTTCTTAGCAGTAGCCTCTCCAATACCAGCATCAGCAGCCATAGCATCAGGATTAGCAACAGCTAGCGCCATTAAATCATAATACCCAGCCTCTTTAAGCTTCTTCGCTATTGCCGAACCAACACCTGGAAGCTCTTCAATCTCCATACCAGAATAACCAAGACATTATTTTATAATACTTTCCATTGCCTCTTACCACTGAAGTTCTATGTACATTCTAACAAAGTAATCATACAACGGAACAGCGATTAAGGTCACAATAGGCCTCACTATATACTTGAGGACAACCCAAACAGACAGGAATATAGCAGCTGCTATAACCCATGGAAATATGTCCATGAGAAAGCCAAACAGAGGGTAGGTTTTTGCATATTCCTCCAAAAATATATCTGATTGGTTCTCCGGAAGAACAAGCTTAGCTTGAGCCTCTGCTTCTGACTCAACAGCTTCCTTAGCATCTGCATCGTAAATAACACCGACTCTATTCGCCATATAGATGGCACCAGAGACAAATCCTGCTTGATAAGTTGTCCGCATCTGCTCGCGAAGAACATTAACGCTAGTATTTAACCCAGAACCGATGTAAGATAAGAAATATCCTTTTGTTAAATTATAATTTGTATCGTAATCAAAGTACAATGCAGATAAAAAACTCAACATCAAGGCAACAGATACCATAAAGAAAAATGTTTGAGACGCTCGCCATACTACCTTCCTTATCTTGAATACGCCTACCCATTTGTTAACTGAATACATAGCATAAAAAATAGACAAGGAAAGCAAAGCACCAGTGAGCATAAGGACCTTGGTATGTCCAACTAAAATTAAGAACAGTATAAAAGATAGTACAGGAAACAGAATATATGACAACTTTCTTTCCTCTGCTTCAAGGGAAGGGTAAAGTGAAAATAGTATAACAGAGAATAAAATGAACAGGAACACGAACACTAAAACCTTTAGCAGTAGAAAAGTATTGTACTCAAAAAAGAACAACAAATCAAGAAAAGAGCTGTAATCAAAAGAGAACCATACAGAGTAAGCTAAGAATACCGAAGACAACATAATCCCAGTTACAATGAGGAAAAGCGCCAACACCTTACTCTTTACCATAACTATTTATCAGCACCGTACAATTTTAAATGTTGCCATAAAGTTTAAAAGGTAAATAAGCAAATGATCAGTATGAAGGAAACTACTAAATTCGTTTACAGAAAGCAAGGATATTACATAATAGGAAACCATAGTGCAGTAAAATTATGCCATTGGTTGAGGATGGCAATGCTTGGAAAGGGGTACTGCTATAAACAGAAATTTTATGGCATAAAAAGCCATAGATGTTTACAAATGACTCCGTCGCTTCCAAACTGCACGCATAGATGTATTTTTTGTTGGAGGGCTGTAGAGCTGACAGAAAACGAGCCACTAACAGATGGTCCACAATTCATAGTCGAAGAGAGCATAAAAGCTCAAAGAAAACTGATAGTGGGTTACAAAGGGGACCCAAGGGTAACAGAACAGATATTCGAAGAGGCAATGAATCCAAATCAAGTAGCAATATCGCTTGCAGGCGAGCCAACAATGTACCCAAAACTAGAAGAGATGATAAAAGAGTATCACAAACATGGGTTTACAACATTCGTTGTAACGAATGGAACATTCCCAGACGTAATAAGGAAGATCAGACCAACTCAACTCTACATCTCACTAATTGCATCAAACAAAGACATGTACAATAAGGTAGCTAGACCAATTGGAGATACATGGGACAGATTCTTAGAATCACTAGAATTGTTCCCATCTGTCAATACAAGAAGAGTAATAAGGATGACAATGGTTAAAGGATGGAACATGAGTAACATTGACGAGTACGCAAAGTTAATACGCAAGGCTAACCCACACTTCGTTGAAGTCAAAGCTTACATGAGAGTAGGTTACTCAAGGGATAGGCTACCTGACAGTGCGATGCCCAGCCACGACGAAATTTTAACATTTACAAAAAAGTTAGGAGAAAAGATAGGATATCAACTCCTTGACGACAAAAAGGAATCAAGAGTAACCCTGCTTTCAAAAGAAGACTACAAATGGAGGTCATTAGAAAAAGAACAACCAACAAATTATCCTTGATCCTCTTTCCCCCTTGCTTTCCTTCTGATCTTTAATCTCTCAACCTTGTAAACCCTGACCTCACGTACAGGGTAAATTTTCCTAACGCTCTTAGCTATTCCCTTCTGAAGCTCACCAGATATAATAGACAAAATCAATGGTTCAAAGTTCATATCAAGTATAATCTTGGATATCTGAGTATCCATCATTTTTCTTATAACCTTCTTCTGAGTAGTAGAAGCCCTACCATAAGTTATCGCAAACATCTTCACTCTGATTTTTACATTATCCTTGGTCTTTAAATCCTTAACAAGCTCCACTTTGGAGCTTCTTCTTGGTATCTGCATAGCAAATATTCTTGAAAGAAAGAAAGATTCTATTTGGGTTTCTGCTTCGTCTCCCTTCACATTAACAACCTTAAATCTCACATTCTGTCCGATCTTTGCCCTTGTTCCCAGAAGATGATTAACACTCTGCTCTACTGTTCTTCCTATGACGTCTTTATTTTCGTAAACAGGGGTCTCACCTAAATCAACCTCGTTAAACACTTTTGGTGCTTTTATCTTGACCCATGTTTTGTGTTTTTTCATTTGATCACCTACAAGTTAACAAG
>CAZCWL010000052.1:0-2869 GCA_964502435.1 Candidatus Woesearchaeota archaeon
AGTAAAGCATGGCTTCGACGTATGTTAAACCGAATGTTTCTGTATCAGAAGGAGAAACAAACGCATCACATGAGTAGTACAAGCTAGGTAATTTTTCATCAGGAACAAAACCAAGGAACTTAACATTAGAAGGTGCCATCCTCTTTAATTTGCTATATGCAGGACCATCCCCAGCAACCCAGATGTCTGCATCAACAAAGTTCGCAGCTTTCATAAGCAGTTCAAGACGCTTCTCGTAACCAAGCCTCCCAACGTAAAGAAATGTAAACCTTTTCTTGCTAAGTTTTTTTGGCTTCTTTCCGTCAAACCTCACAGGTAAAGGAACATGCTTAACTCGTTTAATCCCCATGCTCTTAAGATACCTCGCAATGTACTTTGTTGGTGCTGTAGTAACATCAAACTGGTTATGGATTGCTACAAGAGATGGCTTTATAAATGTCTTGTCAAGGAAATTTAGTTTTAGATATTCATAAAGGTTCTCATGGCGTGTGTGGTATGTTATAATTGCTTTTTTTCTAAACTTTCTGGCATAGAGTATGGCCCCTATTGCGTGAAGAGTTGGCGCGTGAGCGTGAACAATGTCTGGGCGCTCGAACTCTAGTATTGTCAAAAGCTTCCCAAGAGACTGTGGATGCAGAACATAGAAGCCCTTATACTTCTTAAAGACGCTGCCTTTCAATCTGTAAACTCTAATACCCTTGTTCTCGAGGATATTGTCACTTCCACTTACTAAAACAGGAGCATTAAAATGCCTAGCAAGCATGTCCACAAAAATACTAACACCGTTAACGTTAGGTAAGTATGACTCTGCTAACATTGCTACTTTCATATGCAGGGGGTGGGATTCGAACCCACGAAGGCACTAAGCCACAGGGTCCTTAGCCCTGCCCCTTTGACCGCTTGGGAACCCCTGCTATAAAAATAATAGAAGTTCCAGTTTAAAAACCTTATGAGAAACACTCATTTATGAAAGTTTCTCAAGGATCTGACAAGCCATACATACTTCACCAACAGATGGCTCCCCACATTTTTTACAGTAGTTTAAGGTTCTGGATGAGATGTATTCATTTTTTAGGATTGGAAGGATGTCTAAAAACCCTTTTACTATTTTATACTTCACATCAGGATGCTTACGCTCGAACTCATTTAAAACGTGCATAACATCTAACCTGTAGGCTCCTTTTCTAAGCGGACAAGTATCATAAAGCACAGGTAACTTAATAAGCTTAGAGTAAAGTCCAACAGCATCTTCTGGTATAAAATAAAGAGGCTTTATTCTTCTAACAAACTTCTTCTCAGAGAGTACACCTGTTACTGGACCTAGTCTAGATGAAAGTAAGATATCACCCCTAAACACATTCATGAGAAAGGACTGCGCTTCGTCATCAAGATTATGACCTGTAGCTAACCTTGTAGCTCCAAGCTCTCTTGATTTCTTGTTTATTAACCATCTTTTTAGCACAGCACAAACACTGCAAGGATGAGCATCAATTTTATCAAGCATTTCTGGCAATGTGTATCCAAACTCCTTCCTAAAAGAGTACACATAAAGTGGGATCTCTTTCCTACGACAGTAATCCTTAACGTCGTCAATAATTTTCTCACGGTAACCAGGTATGCCCTCATCAACCATAACAGCGAAAATTTGGATTCTCCTACGCTTACAGTATCTGTTCAGAAGGTGTAAAGTAATCATACTGTCCTTTCCTCCGGATAAAGCAACAGCTACTTTATCCCCCTCTCTAACCATATTATACTTATTAATTGTTGAATTAATCTTACGTTCCACAAATCGAATAAAGTGTTTACTACAGAAAGCCTTATTATCTACTTTATGAACGTACACAGCCTCTTCATCACACAGCGAACACTTCATAACAGGAGTAGAACACATTCATTTAATAAAGTTATCTCCATACTACTTCAACTTGGTCTGTTCTCCATTTAGGGATTATGTCTGCATGGTCTGGATCTACAGTTCGATTATCAAGTTTTCCAACAACAGCAATCATAGCACCATTATCACCAGCAAGAGAAGTATCTAACGGATAAAACTTTGCCCCTCTCTCTTTACACATGATTCCAGCCATTTGCTGTAATCTCTTATTTGCAGCAACACCACCTGTAACAACAAACTCATCTTTCTTACAATGAGCCATAGCTCTCTCTGAGACTTCTATTAACATCGCAAAACAAGTCTCCTGTAACGAGTATGCTAAATCTTCAATAGGATACTTACCTAACTTCTGCTTAAGATTTGTTAATATACCTGAGAACGAGACGTCCATGCCCTTCACAACATAAGGGAGTTTTATGTAGTTCTTGCCCTTACTTGCAAGTTTCTCTATAACAGGACCACCAGGAGTTGACAACCCTGCCTCTCTTGCGAACACATCCACCAAGTTCCCAATGGAAATGTCCTGAGTCTCTCCAAATACTCTATACCTCCCAGATTCAAACGTGATTACTTGAGTGTTCCCACCAGATGTGTACAGCATAACAGGATCCTTTGCTCCTGTTGAAAACCTTGCTACTTCTATATGAGCAACGCAATGATTAACAGGAACCAGCGGTTTGTTGTACTTCTTCGCCAACTTAACAGCAAAGTCCCTACCAAATATAAGCGGAGGAGATAATCCTGGACCTGCAGAATACGCTATCTTAGTTACGTCACTTAAACTTGCTCCAGCCTGTTTTAAGGCTTGAGAGAGAACTCCCTCTGCAACATCCCTATGGTGTTCAGCTGCCTTATCTGGAGCAATTCCCCAACCCAGCGGAGGAACATAAACATCTTTCACATTAGCGAGAATGCGATCATCAACTAAACCAACACCAAACGTGTGTGCTGTTGACTCAATACCAAGTATCA
>CAZCWL010000053.1:0-2761 GCA_964502435.1 Candidatus Woesearchaeota archaeon
TTTGAAGTTCTAGCATAAACGGAGCAGTCTTTATCAACTCTGCCCTGGTTCCTATGCTTATTATGACTTTCATTGAAGTTAGAAGAATGCAAGCGTTTTAAAGTTTTGCTATTACTTTACTACTGTATGGAAAATGATTTATATGCTTAAATTCTCGTTGTGGTCATGAGCGTGTTTGTCACGAATACTGATTATAAGCATGGTCTTGCTGCTGTTCGAGCTCTTGGAGCTGAAGGTGTAGCTGTGTACTGTGGATCATCGCGTAGATTTAACCCCTCTGCTCTATCTAGGTATTGTAAGAAGGCCTTTTATTATAGAGATGAGAAATCTTTTGTTAGTGTTGTGTCAGACGCTGTAAATAAATACAATATAGAAGTTTTGCTCCCTGTTGGCTACAATGAGAATATATGGGTGTCTAAACATAAAGACGAATTCAACACGCGCACTCTTATCTCAGATTACAAGCTAGTTAGCTCTGTTGCAAATAAAGACAAGCTGTATACTCTTGCAAAGAAACATAAGATTCCGATACCTCGTACACTTATTGTTAGGGACGTCTCTAAGACTAATATTTCTAAATTGAAGTATCCTGTTGTTGTCAAAAGTGCTGTAGAGGGATCACCAATTAAAGTTAGTTATGCATGGGATGAACAGATGCTTAGAACTGTGTTGAAACAAAGACTATCCTATGGTCCACAGATTATTCAAGAGTATGTGAGGGGGCCGACTTATGGATTCTTCTCCATTGCTAAAGATGGGAAGGTTTTGGTCTACTTCCAGCACAAGAGATTGCGTGAGTTCCCTTCCACAGGCGGTGTTAGCTCTAAAGCAATGAGTGTTTATTCTCCTGATTTAGAGACGGTCTCTAAACGATTTTTGAGGCGTTTAAATTGGACAGGAGTCTCTATGCTAGAATTCAAATACGATGAAGACTCTGAGGAATTTAAACTAATAGAAATGAACCCCAAGTTTTGGGGTTCACTTGATTTAGCTATTACGTGTGGTGTGAATTTTCCTTATCTAGCATACCGTGCTGCACTAGGCTATAAAATAACTCAACCAAAATACAAAGTAGGTGTAACTTATCAGTGGATGCTGCCAGAGGACCTTTTATCCATAAAAACACATACTAACAAATTGAGAGCATTAAAAGATGTGCTGAGAGACGCGTTAAACAACTCTGTCAATACAGACATAGAACACTTTCTGTATGATCCGTTACCAACAGCTGCTAGAATGCTGTGGTCTACTTACAAGTACATTACATTCAAGCCAAAGGATAGCATGGCTGGGCATAAGGTTGATTTACATGTCCATACAAAATGCTCACATGACTCTACTATCAATTTAAAGTTGTTATTAAATAAAGCGAGAAGGTTAGGATTCGGAGCTATTGCTATAACTGATCACAACAGCATAAGGTGTGCCTTGGCTGCTAAGAAACTATCGAAAAAGTACAAGGTAGATGTTATTGTAGGAGAAGAGATATCTACTGACAAAGGAGATATTATCGGACTCTTTATTAAGAAGTATATTCCTCCTGGCAAATTCTCTGACGTGATCAAAAATATAAGAGCTCAGGGAGGGTTAGTGTACTTACCTCACCCTTATAGTTTGCATGAGGACGTGGAACTACTTGCTAAACTGTCAGATGTGATAGAAGTATGTAATGGGAGACTTTCCGGCGATAAAAACAGAAGGGCTATGGAGTTAGCTAAGAGACATGGTAAGTTAATGGCTGCTGGTAGTGATTCGCATTTTCTACACGAATTTGGAGCTACGTATGGTCTTTTTGCACAGGATCCTATTCACCAGTTTGAATTTTTTTGCTCTCAGACGTCTATTCTCACGAAAGGCCTCTCTAGTTTTGTTAGTGGAATCAAAACAAGAGACGTCAGTAGAGTTCTAAGGGTTGCTAAGAACGGGGCTTTACTTTTACTAGGTAAATATAGGAGGGATAAAAATGAAATTGATACGAGTTGATGTTGATGGTTACTATGGTTTAGTCGAGGGTGTTCCTAACGTGTTGAAGCTATTTAGCAAGTATGGGATAAAGGCTACATTCTTTTTCAATATGGGTCGTGAAGCAGGTTTGTGGCAGTTGCTCCGATATAGAAGCAGGAACTTGTCTAATCTAGATAAATCTGTAGTTAGCAGGTATTCCTTATGGCAGAAGCTTAACAGGGTGTTTTTTCCTAGGTGGTTGGGTGCCAAACACTGTGATATCCTTTTAGCTACAGAGCATGCAGGTCATGAGGTTGAACCCCATGCTTGGAATCATCTGTTGTGGACAAAGAATTTCAATAACATTGATGTTTACGATCAACTGAAGTGTATGAAAGAGTCTTTCATGCAGTGCTTCAATAAGCCCCCTGTTGGCTTTGCACCACCTGGAAAGATATTTGATGACAGGGTTTTGGATGCACTAGTGCGTTTAGGTTACAAGTATGTCTGCACAAATAAAGGTAAGAAACCTACTAAGCAGAAGGTTTGGCGCATACCATTAACCTTCTCTTATACACCAGAAGAGCTACTTAGTATGGGTTGGAGCAAGGAGAAAATCATCTCTAAGTTTTATTCTGAGATGAAAAAACCATTTGCTTCTGTCTATTTCCACGCTGACGCAGAGGGGAGAATTTTACTAGATCTGCTTGAGGGAATAATAAAGAAGATTAAAGGAGAGACTTTACTCTACAAAGACATTATTAAAGAATAAGAAATACAAAACTACACCATGAAGCTACTAGTAGGATTGTTATGG
>CAZCWL010000054.1:0-2571 GCA_964502435.1 Candidatus Woesearchaeota archaeon
GTCCATGGTTTGGATCTGTGTTTTCTGAACGCAAATGCTATTGAGTTGAATGTTAACGGTGGTCTTACAGCAGCAACCCTTATACCATATTCTTTTATGTCTGTGTGCAGGACCGGGTGAGCGTCGTCAAATGGTCTAGCAGAGTTCATTCTAAGACGAGTTGCAATCTTTTCCAAGTATCTACTATTTGGGACGATATTTGTCTTGCATATCTCATAGTCTTCATGATACACATATATTGGTATACTATGTTCATCTATGTAAATGTCTTGTACCTTAGGATCAGAGAAGATGTGTTCTAGCAAACCATATCCAACAGTGTGTCTGACTATTATCTTTGCAAGCTTCTCATCCTTTGTTAATTTTTCTGCCAGTTCATACATCTTCACTCTTGCTTCCTCAGGTTCAAAAACTATGTCTCTTGCTTTTATGTCCTTCAGCGCTTTTATGAGGTTTATTTCTTCTATTGCGTCAAGCTTTGTCTCTTCTGGCACAATTTTGTAAACGTACTCTCCAGCATCAACTATATTTACACTACAGCTGCTAAGCTTATACTTCTCAACAATTTTACCTTTCACATCAACTAGCTCGCTATCTAAGTAAGCTGGTGTTGATGTCCCTTCCATTAATATTAAGTACGCTTCCGAGGGATTTTTACCTTTTAGCTCTTTTATTAATTTTGTTCCTTCAAACATTGATTTTATCATTTTGTAGTAAGGGTTTGTTTTAAGTCCTGAGTTTACTAAGTCTAGGTATGCTCCGTAGGGATCTTCTAGTGCCTTGTCCATTATATGTTCTAAGAACATTTTGGTTTTTCTGTCAACGTTCACAAACTTTATCCGCTCATATCTCTTTACATAGTCATTTATGAGGGATATTCCATGTGGTGATAGCTTTTTTACGAACTCTCCTTCTAAAATTACCTGTTTAAGCTTATTTGTTCTGGCAATAGAGATAATAAGTTTTAGGGTTTCCGGGTTTAGTGTTGGGATACCCTGGATTTTAATTTTCAGTACCGCATTTTCGAGCGAGTATTCCATGCAAAACTCACACAGCTAAATTTTTTAAATTTTTACAACCTACTTTTTACATGAGATCAGTGGCTGTTGTGCCGATAATATTGGTTGGATTTTTACTTTTGATAGCTGTACTGGCTTCTATACTGAGTGATGTAAATAGTTACAAAGACAAAGAATCGTTTTACTTTGCTAAGACTGTTGCTGATTGGTATGACAAGGAGAAGAATATTTCGTACCAGATTGACCATAACTTTACTGTCTGCTACAATGAACACTATTCTGGCTATGATAGAACTTTTAGTGATCCTCCTTTGCTTTGCTAATCATGTTCAGTAAGTGTTTGTTTACCTTTATCCCGGATTCTTTTAGTATAGATTCTATCTCTCTTTTTGACATCCCTCTCCTGCCTAGTGCTATGATAATCCTTACGATTTTACTAGCCTCTCTAAGTTTAAGTTTGCGCTTGATCTTTTCACCACTGAACCCTATGAGTGTTACAATACCATTTGCACCGATATCACTTAAGAAAGCTACTGCACCGTAGATTAGTGTGATTTGTATTGTTACTACATCAACTGGAGCGTTTGAATAGTAGTAATACAGATATATTCCGAATATAAACATTGCGTAGAATATGCCAATCTCTACTAATCTCATTGCAGTGCTTTTTATCTTGCCAAATGATGATTGAGAAATAAATTCCCCTACTATGATACCAAGTATCATGCTGACTATTGGACCTAACCATTCTATCATATAAACACACTCTTTATGTGTTGTGATATATACTCTTTTTGGCTTTTGTTTAGTTCCTTATCGACCACAGCAAGTACTGCCTTTGACTCGTTTCTGTCTATCATTTGATTTAGCATGTCATCGTCTAAATACTTAACGTTAAATTTTGGGCAGATATGTCCTATGGCGTACTCTGTTTCTAATGTGTATTTTGTCATTTTTGTGGCAAAATGTCCATCACCTATCCCTATTGCCACAGGGTATGTTTTTGTGCTGTTTACTGTTTGGATGATTGCATACGTTATTATTTTTATGGCTGTTGGATCATTCCATTGTTCTTCTGTTGGGCCTGTTTCTATGAAGAAATGCGGGACTTGGACTAATGGTCCGTGATGTGTAGCCTCCATTGATACTCTGTAGTATTTTTTACTGTTTTTAACACCTCTCTTTAGAAATTTCAGTGCTGTTTTCATTTTTGAAGCGTATGCTACTGACAATTCTCTTTTTACGCCTCCAAACTTTGCTTCAGAGAAGTTTCCTGTTGCATGTACTGATAGTGTTGGGGTGCTATCCTTTGACTCATGTCTTGAAGCAAAGATTATGTAGCCTGTTTTTATGTCTGACACATCTGCATAGATTATGTCCTCATCAACTATCCTTACTGGGATGCTTGAATACTTCCTCACTTCTTTTACTATGTTCATGCCTGCAGGATCTTGTTTTGACGCTATTAGTATCATGTGAATTTTACAATGTTCTGTATTAAAAACCTTATGAGAAGATTAATAAAATTGCAATCAGTTATGGTTTTATGCTA
>CAZCWL010000055.1:0-2264 GCA_964502435.1 Candidatus Woesearchaeota archaeon
ATAAACCCAGAGATGTAGCCATGCTCCGCCGATGAATAGGTTAAGCAATGTAACTACGTACAATGCCACCATACTAAGTAGCATTGCTGAATACCCGGTTCCAGTACCGAAGAGCTCCATCAAAAGACTGCCTCCAAATACTGGTAAAAGTATCGCTGTTGGTAAGGCGATCACTAAGAAGTACACTAGCACATCATTGAAGTCGTCTTTCACTGCTTTTTTTACCAGCTCTTTTGGGCTTGTAAGAGAAAGCTTCACTCTCTCTGCTATAAAGTTAAAGTCCACATTTACACCCCCTATTCTATTTTACATCCTGGCTTCACATCCCTGTCAGGAACAAGGATGCTAACACCATCGCCAACAGCAGCAAGTAACATGCCCTCAGATAACACTCCTTTGATCTTTGCTGGTTTTAAGTTTGTGGCAACAACAATTTTTTTACCAATAAGATCATTAACAGTGTATTGGTCTTTTACTCCTGCAACAAGAGTAATAAGCTTATCACCCACATCCACCGTTAACTTGTATAGTTTATCTGATTTTGGGATGTCAGAAGCGGCTTTTATCTCACCAACTCTCAGTCCTAACTTCTCCAAATCATCAATAGTAGCGTACATTTCCTTCACCTTCTTTTTCAATTCAACCACAGATATTTTAGTTAAAATAGGTTTTGCTTTATCAATTTTAACAGGTTTCGGTGGTTCTAAAACCTCATCATACTTGACACTGAAATTATATACTTTAGTTATCTCCTCAACAACAGAAGGGATAAAAGGATAAAGCATTATACTTATAGCCTTAGCCATGTAAACAGAATTGAACACAACATCTTTATCCTTCGTTTTCCAAGGTTCATTCTCTTGGAAGTACCTATTAGCAAAGTGTGTTAAGGACTCAATAGCCTTTATAGCTTTAGCAAGTGAACCCTTCTCAAAACAAGAGTCATACTCATTAAGTGATTCTCTTATCTTGTCATAAACAAACCCGTCAACAGTACCAGAAGGGATAATAGAATTAAAGAACTGGTTAACAAAAGACAGAACACGGTTTATATAATTCAACATGCTTCCAATCAACACCTGGTTTATTATTTTATCCAACTCTGCCCAGGAAAAAGAAGTATCCTTGCTTTCTGGACGATCATACATCAGATAAAATCTCCAGTAAGGAGCAGGTAAAATTTGAAGAGCTCTATCACAAAACAAACCAATTGATCTGCTCTTTGAAAAAGCTTCTCCGTTTTCCCAATTAAGGTACTCTGTAGCAAAGATACAGTCAGGGAGGTGGTAGTTCTCACCAGAGGCAATCAGCTGTGCAGGAAAGATAATCGTATGAAAAGGAATGTTGTCTTTCCCTTGAGTGTATATTTGAAGTACATCGTCTCCAAACCAGTACTCCCTCCAATCAGGTGTGCACTCCATAGTCGCAGAGATATACCCAAGAGCAGCTTCGGCCCAGACGTAAATAACCTTACCTTCAGCTCCAGGAAAAGGAGCAGGTATGCCCCACTCTAAATCCCTAGTAACCGCTCTTGGTCTCAGATTTTTTAACATGTTCATACTCATGTTCTTCACGTTTGCTGGCCAATCTTTACGAGATAAAATGTATTTTTCGATTTCTGGCTTCAGTTTATCTAAATCAAGGAACCAGTGAGTAGTCTCTTTGTAGGTAATGTTTGTTCCACCACATATTTCACAATGGGGATTTATTAGCTGATCTGGTTCAAGAAGAGTACCGCACTTATCACATTGGTTCCCTTTAGCAAACTCATAACCACAATGCGGACAAGTTCCGACAATGAACCGATCTGCCAACATGATCTTGCAGTTGTTGCAGTACGGCCTTTTCTCTGTGTGGGAAGAGATGTATCCGTTTTCATACATCTTCAAGTATATCTCGTGGACAAATTTCTTATGTGTATCAGACTCTGTCCAAGTGTAACTATCAAACTCTATATTAAACGCCTGGATTATGTTCTTTATCTGGTTGTGTACCTTCTCCACAAGATATCTTGGACTAACTCCTCTCTTCATAGCTTCGAAAGCAACTCTTGTGCCATGCGAATCAGTACCACTAACATACAAAACATCATACCCTCTCATTCGATAATATCTAGAAAAAACGTCTCCAGAAAGTAAACTACTCATCAAATTACCTAAGTGAGGAACATCAGATCCATACGGCCAGGCTGAGCAAACTAAAACCCTTCTGAACATAACCACCCCTAAAAACAAAACCAAAGTTTAACTTAAAAAATTTGCGAT
>CAZCWL010000056.1:0-2120 GCA_964502435.1 Candidatus Woesearchaeota archaeon
TTGTTCATCACAGTTAGGTTAATTGTCATAAGATTTTCATTCACATCCACTATTGCGTTTACTACCCTTGTATCTAGTAGTGGTTTTTCTATGCTTATTCTTATTGGTGTCATGTTTGAGATATACAGTTTTATATACGGAAGAGAAGTTGTTTTGTCTACAAAAAATTCTACTTTTTCTGTCTCATTAGGTCTAAGATAAGGTTTGTACATATTTAGCCTACACCCGGCGCAGCTAACACGGAAGTAGATATTTCTATTCGCTGTATTTCGTACAGAAATTGAAGATCTTGTTGGGTGGGAATACAAGATTATTTTGCTTGGGTACTCTACCTCTAATCCGCCTTCTTGCTCTACTGTGTGATTAAACAGGTACTTCTTGCCGCATGTGTCCAAATAAACTTTAACCTCGTGCGTACCTGCGTACGATGTTAAGTTAATTATGACTATCTTGTCTGTTGTTTCTCCTGAAGCTAGGAGTTGAAAGTCCTCGTAAACTCTGTACTTAGAGTGTCCATGGATATTTAAATAAAGTCTGTTGTTCTCTATCTTGTAAGTTGCACTACAGGCATAGGAAGCAGACAGTACGAGTATAGCAACGAGTATGGTTGTCCATCTCAATATCAACCACCGGTTAACTTTCTTTTTATAGCTTCAACTGCTTGGTCTATGTCTATTCCTTTTGGCAGTGTAAAGTTCTTTGCAAAATTGTTCAGCACGTCAACAAATCTAGCAGGAAAGACTATCTTTGTTGCACTACTCTTCCCTATCTCTTCGAGTGCTTTTAAGTAAAGGTACATTGCAGCACGTTCGTCAATGTTCTTAGCACCTTCTCCTAAGGCTTCTATGGTTACTTTCTTGGCTTCTGCTCTAAACCTCTGGGCTTGAAGAAGTTGTGCGCTTATCTCCTTCTGTTGCATTGCTTTAACTATCTCGTCCGGTGGTGTTATTTCTCTTATCTGTATCATTGGAATGTCTATACCCCATTTCCATAGTGAAGGTCTAACGCGATCACGTACGATGTTGTTCAAATCTTTTAGGTTACCAAATAGCTCTCTCATGCTCAATGAAGCTATTACATCTCTTGTTTGGGATACGATTACATTTGTTAATCCTCCTAGGTAGTTCGCAATCTTTAATACAGCTTTAGATGGTTCTGTTATCCTGTAGTAGGCTATACCATTTAAGCCAATGCTTATGTCATCAGCTGTGAATCCCTTCACTTGGATAGGCATCATTTTTGTCCTTACATCTACCCTTGCATACTCCTTCTCAAAGAAAGGTATTACAATAGACCAACCAGGACCAGCTACTCTATTGAATCTACCTAACCTGAATATTATACCCCTCTCAAACTCATCATATTTCCTTACAAATGTTACAAAGAATACGATTATGCCAATAATAATTATAGTAATTAACCCTATCCACCTTATCATACTTGAGTAAGCGTACAGAATAGCAAATAGTATGGCTATTATTACGAACAACACCAGTGCTTCACTCATACTCTAAATAGAACGGTGCTCTATTAAAAAATTTGTGTATTGGTGGCTCGGGAAAACTTTTTAAATACCTCTTGTGATTTAAATAAAATGGGTAGAGTAAGATCAAAGCTGGTAAAAAAAGTGGGTATGGAAGCTTTTTCTAGATATAGAGATAAGTTTAGGGCTGATTTTGAACACAACAAGCAGGTCTTGCCTACTGTGATTGGGGTGCACTCTAAAAAGTTGAGGAATATGATAGCAGGATACATCACAAAATTAGTGAAAAAGGAGGGAGAGTAATGGCAGAGAATGAAATCTTTGTAGGTAAGAAGCCATTCATGAATTATGTAACAGGTGCTCTGTTACAATTTAATAAAGGAGCAAAGGAGCTTGTGCTTAAGGCAAGAGGAAAGTACATCTCTAGAGCAGTTGACGTTGCAGAGGCTATAAAGAACAAGTTTTTGAGCGATGTGAAGGTCAGTGAGATCAAGATAGGATCTGAGGAGTTAGAAAGTAAGGACAAAGGGAGCAAGGTTCGTGTTTCTTACATTGAGATCAAACTGACCAAGTAAATTTTTTCTTTTTATTTGGTGGTTTTTATGTACGTTGATGTTCATGCGCACATGTATGCGTA
>CAZCWL010000057.1:0-1567 GCA_964502435.1 Candidatus Woesearchaeota archaeon
TCTGGGGTGGCGGGGATTTGAACCCCGGTCGCCGGCGCCCTAGGCCGGAATCCTGGACCAAGCTAGACTACCACCCCTAAACAAAAGAAAACAGTATAAGATTTAAAACAGTTTCTAGTATCGCTTGTACTTTGCAACCGTTGGCAGTAAATCAACATGGCCTAAAAATACTGCCCTACAACAGTATCTCTCAAGACCTAAATCATCCAAAACGTCTTTAGGTTTTTCTCCCTCTTCAACTCTCTTCTTAAATTCCTTCCACAAATGACCTATTGGTTTACCACATGTAAAGCATCTAACAGGTATAATCATATGCTCACCTCTTTGAAGTTTGTCTACCTCTTCTAGCAGCTGATCTGTAAGGCTTCTGTGGCTCTGTTCTTCTCGTATCTGCTACTAACAAATGCCTATCATAATCTAAAAATACCTTCTCAAGTTCCTTTGACTTGAAAAAAGTAACCAATGCTTTTGCAATAGCATTTCTGACAGCTTCAGCTTGAGACATCCAACCTCCACCCTTAACAGACACTTTAATGTCGACTTTTGATGTGTACTTCTCACCAGCAAGCATTAATGGTTCTTTCATCTTCAATTGAGCTATTTCTGGTTCAAAGATGTCCAGAGGTATAGAGTTGATCCTAACAACGCCTTTACCAGGCTTTATAGTAGCCTTTGCTATAGATGTTTTCCTCTTTCCAGACACAGTAATTGGTTTCTTCATTCTTTCCACCCTAAGTGCTTAGACACGTCCTTAACTCGTACGTATTTAATGGTTTTATTACGATCAAACTTGGCAATGGTCTCAAACTTCTTATCTTTTAGCTCATCAGGGACACCAATATAACATTTTATTCGTTTATAAGCCTGTCTTCCCTTTGCTTTCTTTATAGGCAACATTCCCCTTATCACACGCTTAACAAACAAGTGTGGTGCTTTAGGGATGTAAGGCCCTTTCAATGATCCTTTTCCTATATCAAACTTAAGTTTCCAGTATCGCTCAAAGATGTATTTCCTATTACCAGTTATAACAGCATTCTCACAGTTAACAATATGAATGTTATCTCCTTGCAATGCACGCTTAGCTACATACGTTGCCATTCTTCCTAAAATTGCATCTGTGGCGTCTACGTATACATCAGCCAATTATACGCACCCCTTTACCTGTTTTATTTTTCTTTAACAATTGCTCAATTGTCACAGCTTTAGATCCTGATTGTTTTATCTTGTCTAAAGCTTGAGATGAGAATGACCAAGCAGCAATAGTTAATTTCTTTGTTAGCTCGCCAGCTCCAAGAACTTTTCCTGGAACAATAACTGTTTCGCCATCGTTTGCGTACCTATTTATTCTACTTATGTTTACAACTCGTCTTATCCTTCTTGGTCTATTTAAGTCTTTAGCAATTCTTTTCCAAAATGCAGACTTCTGCCGACTAAGAAGAGTTATTAACTTCCTTAAATTGATATCAGTTGGTCCTGTTCTTTTCATTTTCACGACCTCGCTACCCCATGGGCACTAACGGTCTCCATATGATTAGATTATTCTATTTATAAAGTTTTGGTTTTATTA